>JAPFEH010000023.1 GCA_026169195.1 Dysosmobacter sp.
ACGGACGGTACAATCCCTCCATTCTGCTGGCCTTCAAGATCGCCCGGTATTTCGGGCTGCCGATTGAAGAGATCTTTATTTACGAGGAGGATGCGCAATGAGATGGAAAACAAGCTGGTATCTGATCCTGAGTCTGTCAGGCCTTGTGCTGGCGCTGACAAGCCTGCTGTTTCTGCAGAAGCCGGTATCGCCCCTGTCCGGCGGGATCTGTATGGGTGTGGGAGCCGGAATGTGCTCTGCCGGTTTTGCCGGCTGGTTGATGCGCCGCTATGAGGAATCAGACCCCGCCCTGAAAAAGCAGAATGAAATCGAAAGCAGGGATGAACGGAATGCCGCCATCCGCCGCAGCGCAAAAGCCGCCGCAGGCACCGTGCTGCAATGGTCGCTGGTCGCACTTTTCTGGGTCTATACCGGACTGGGCGCTCCCTTGTGGGTGACCCTGCCCCTGATCGGCCTTTTTCTGCTGAAGGCCTTGCTGGAAGCCGGAATGCAGGTCTATTACCAAAGGCGGATGTAAGTCCGGCAAACGGAACTTGCCGGAGCGGCGCCGGAATGGTATGATAGGAAAAACAACGGACTCCGGAGGATGCCATGAACATCAATCAGCTGCGCTATTTTGTGGCGGTGGCGGAGCACCGCAGCTTCACCAAAGCCGCCAATCAGTACTACCTCTCCCAAACCGCCGTTACCCAGCAGGTGCGGGCTCTGGAGGACACGCTGGGCGTCCGGCTGCTGGACCGCAACAGCCGCCCCGTCTCTCTGACGCCTGCCGGAACGGTATTCTTAAAAGAAGCCAAGGCCATTCTCGAACGGATGAACTCCGCCGTCAGCCGCACCCGCGACGCCTCCACCGGACTGGTGGGCTCCCTGCGGATCGGCTATACCAAGGGCTACGAGCGCAGCAACCTGTCAGACCGCCTGCGGGAGTTCCATCGGGACTACCCCAATATCCTCCTGACCTGCTTCCGCTGTGATACGGATATGCTGGCGGCAGGGCTGCTCAACGGCGAATATGACGTGATCTTCACCTGGGACAGCACCAACATCCGTCAGGACAGTCAGGTGGAGACCCGCCTGATCGAGCAGGCCCGTCTGGTGGTGGCGCTGTACGGCAGTCATCCCTTTGCCCGCCGCACGGCTCTGCGCCGGTCGGAGCTGAAAAACGAAACCATTATTTTCATGTCCCCGTCCAGCACCGGCGCTTCCTTTGGTGACGACCACTTCATGCAGCTCTACCAGCAGGCAGGCTATCATCCCAGCATTTTGCTGCGCTCCAATGACGTGGAAAGCATTTTGATGATGGTGGCCGCGGAAGAGGGCATCTCCATTCTGCCTGCCTACTGCACGGACAAGCTCATCAACGCGGACAATCTGCTGTTCGTCCCGCTGCTGGGAGACGAGGAGACCGAGGATATTCTGGCAGTGTGGCGCAAAGACACGGACAGTCAGCCCCTCCGGCACTTTCTGGAACGGCTGGGATAAGAGACCGCACCCTTTTTCGCTCATTGCATACACTGGACTGAAAGAACTCTTTCTTTCATCAGCTACTTATTTTAGGAGGTATTGCAATGCCCGAAAAAGTTATGCCCGGTCCCGTACAGGACGCCGGCGGCATCCGTGAGGCGGTTTGCATCCATACCCGAAAGATCTATGATTCCTGTCGGGAATAGCAACGAGCACTTTAGAGGAAAAAGCCTCTCTGAACATCGGTTCAGAGAGGCTTTTTCCTCATTTTACAGTCTCGGCATGGTAATGTCATGACGTTTCTGTGCAAACGGATTCCAAATTTCCCCGTTCTCATCCGTCAGCTGCGGCATGGCGACGTCATTGGACTGACTTCCGCCGCCCTGAAGCAGCCAAATCGCCTCGTCCCGACTCCGGCCAACGCTACTCCCGGAGATCCACGGTGCATCGTCCAGCGTGCTCTCTGTGTATCCTGCGGCATAATAAAGTGCCGTCTTTTGGCTGTCAGAGATGTCCATGGCATCAATAGCCGCCAGAACTTTGGCCTTCTTGCTTCCGGAAACGGTCTTTCCGTTGACCTTGTCCGCAGACAAGTCATTCGTGGCCCGCTTGAACTCCAGATACTTGGTCGGAGAGATCCCAGCGGCGTAGGCCGTTTCCAGCTTCTCAAACTCATGGTCCTCCATCATGCTCTCCAGAGCTGTCAGCTGCTCTTCTTCGGTCAGGCCTCCGTACTGTACCACAGCCTCATACCGCTGCTGGTCGCTGACCTTTTCTTCCCCGGCCTCCGGCTTGAGACTGCTCAGAGCCACCGTCAAATCCACTGCTGCGTCCTCTGTCAGTCCGGCATTCGTGAAGCTCTCATACCGTTTTGCTTCTGCGGGGATCTGACTGTAAAACTTCAAGGCGTCCGATACCGCCGCAGACTGATCTTCGTTTAAGCCGGAGCTGTCCAGATACGCCGCAAATCTGGTCGCTTTTTCAGAGGAGCTTATCTCAGATTCAGAGAGTCTTCGGTATTCCAGATAGGCTTCCGTAATTTGGTGCCAGTCCATGCCTTCTTCCATCATTGCGCGGAACTGCTCTGGTCTTTTAGAATCCGGATCCGCAATCACACCTGTATACAGTTCCCATTTTTGCTGATCGTCCAGCCCGCTCGAACGGTCCAGAGCCAGCAGTTTTTCGTTAGATTTCTGGACGCTTCTGATGTTCTGGATCGTATCATAGAGCACGGTTCCATCAACATCTTTTGCATGGTCTGCCATCATCTTCTGATATACTTCCGTATACCGCTCCGGCAAAGGCGATGCACCCTCTTCCAGATAGTTCTTTCCTTCATTGGTTGAAAACGTACCGAGAGCCAGCCCTTTTGCCACATTCAACGGGTCTTTCGTGTCGATGGGAAAACGCAGCAGACCGCTTCCGGAATAGGAACCGACTGTTTTTGAGAGATCCAGACCATCATCAAGGGAAATGTGCAGCTCCGGAAGCCACCCCATATCCTGAGATCCGTTCACAACACGTTCAACCTGTTTGCCGCCCCAAGGAAGACCGATATTCAGGACTGTGGATAACAGATCGTCAGAAAAATCCTGTCCCCGTGCTGCGGAAATAGCAGGTTTCAGCAGCATATTCAATCCAATGTTTCCCGTTCCGAATCTTGTCGGGTCGCCTTCTCCGAACAGTTGTTCCCGGTCTGCTTCATCCGGAATTACATAGCTGGTCAGCATGGATCCTCCGGGCATGGCGTTCAGCAGCTCTCCACCCTGCCGTCCCAGAATTCTCAACGCTTTTCCAAATGGCTTTTCTTCTTCATCATCGGAGCTGTTCTCAAGCGATTCCAGAAGGGCATTGATTGGATCATAGGAGACGTCAAATCCGAACAGTTCCCGGGTAATGGTGTTCATCAGGAAATTCCCAACAAAGATGCTGAGCAGCCCCAGCGCATCCTTTCGTTTCACTTTTTCCTTCATAAGCTGCCATGTGTTATTTACTTCAACCTGAAACGGAGCCACCAGTTGCACAAGCTGAGATTTCTGAGCCAGCGGCACTTCACCGATTCCCCGGCCCGCAACGCTGCGCCGTGTCAGATCGTCCGCGTAAGAAACAGGATCTGCGGTTCCTTTTCGAACCGCGTCACTGTATGCCGCTGCCCAGATCAGCTTTGCGGTTTGCTTATCACCAAATGACAGCATCCAGTCAGCAAACTTTTCCGGGGCTTTCAGGATCCCTTCATCAAACTGCGCAAAAACATCATCCAGATACCGCTCGTTCAAAAATCCGCTTTGATCCATCACATCACGGGCGCCGTTCCGGTGCATCAAGGCGTCTGTATACAGCTTCAGCCCCTTCCCCCAGCTCACCGGATGTTTGATGTAAGCTGCCGCGTTGGGCAGATTGAAAAACTGAGAGACCGCGCTGCGCATATTGCCAACAATTGCGTTTGATTTTACACGGCTGTTGAGCCAGCGCAGAGCGCCCATAGCTTTGCGGCCTACCAGTTTTTGTACAGGGCGGTCAATGGGATTCGTCTTTCCGGCCAGATCGTTCACATAGTCCATGTACCACTCAATGAATTTGTTGGCGTTTCTCGTGTCCTCCGTGGCCTCCGCCATTCCTTTAATCAGGGCGCGGCCCCGTGCGATCTGAGGGTCAATGGCGATCTTATATTCTGCTGCCGGAATATACTTCAGCATACCGCCCACAGCGTCTTCCACATAAGCGCCGCCTGTTCTCTGCTGCAGGAATCCGGCCCACTTGGATTTTGGCTGCGTAAAATCACTCTGTCCCGCCAGTTTGGCGTCAATGTCAGCGGGTGTGCTCAGCAGCGTTACCAACCCCTTGAATCCACTCTCCATTTCCTGAAAGTGATGGAAATAATCCTGACGCGGCCGCAGTCTCTTGTTTCGCAATACGTCGCCGTTGAGAAGATTCTGTTCAACGGAAGCCGCTGTATGGCCTGCACGATCCGCAACTTCCTGATACTCACCTGCTTTTTTCTGATATTCTTCCAGCTTTTGCTGCTTATAGGAAAGCTCCCGTTCCGTTCTCCCATTGCCTTCCGCTGCCGGGGTGTCCTGCAATGTCCGAATCTCATTCCGAACATTCTCTGCGACATAACGCATCAAAGCAGCCTGTTCTCTGTAATATCGCTCTGTTCCCCGCAGCTTGTGCAGCTTTTCCTGTGCGGCTTTTTCAGCATTCGGATAGATGGCTGTCAAGCTGGCATTGATCCGGTCAATGTACGCGTCATATTCCCTGCGGAAATACCGTTCCGCTTTCAGAATATTTTCCCAGTTTTCCGGGAAATCCTGCTTCAGCTGCTCTATGGTATAGTCCTGAAGATTCCCGTATGGGTCCTGCCGCTTCCCCTCGCCGATCCACTGCACCGCCGCGCTCTCCCGGCTTCCTGCTTTGATCCCAAGGGCGTCCATCGTATTCTTCAGATCATTGATCCGGCTGCGCACCTCTGATGCATATCCGGCCTTTGCTCGCGCGAGGGGCCGTTCAAACACATCACGCAGCTTCCGGCGCAAAAGGGGATTGTTTCCCGCCGCCGCGTCCAGATTTCTCGCCAGATCCTTTCCATAGCCGATTCCCTTCGAATGCAGCTGCTTGGCAAAGCTGAGATCCTCCGGCACATCAGGGAGATTGTCTCCCTCCTCCGCCAGCATCTGTTTCACATTTTCGATCTCCGACGGGCGGGTATTCTCCGCGCTCCTTTCGTCTCCGGTCAGCTTCGGCATAATGTCCGGGATTTCCTCACCGCTGCTAACCCCGCTCCGGTCCACGCGCTCTCCGTCCATCATCCGCTTCAACAGCGGATCCACAGAATTGACATTTTTCGCGCCCTGTGGTATGGTAAAATCAGAATTGAGGGGACGCGTACCCTCAACCGGAGCTGTCTCCGTTGCACTTGCGGTAGGTGCTGGACCTACGTCGGCATTTGCAACTGGAGACAGTTCTATTTTTTCCAGTCTATGGGTCCGATAGTTATTTGTATTTGGGAATACCTCCACATCAAATGCAGCAACATATGGTTTTCCGTTGATTACGACAGGCGTTTCAAAGTAATCAAACCGAATCGTCAGCTTCTTTTTACTGCTGTGCTGCACATAATCTCCGCTGCCGACATACTCGCCGTTCTGAACGATCTGCGGGAGAATGTCAAGAAGTGCCAGCTTTTCCGCCGTCAAATTTGTGTCACTGATGACCTTTCCGGGCACATTGCTGTTGATGTCCACGGTGTAGGGCCTCCCGGCAAAGGTCATACCGTCCACAGGTACCCCTCTGGCCGGTTTGAACACGGAGCGATAGGTCTCCTTCAGCTTGGCCTTGAAACCCTTTCCGGGTACAGTTCCCGCCAGCAGGCGGGCTATGTTGATCCGGCTCCGTGCCCGCTCCACACTGCCGCTGTCCACCGGGATGGCGGCGGTATTTTTCTGTGTCTGCACCGGCTTTACTCCCTGATAGGGTCTTTTGATGGTTGTCACCCGTCCCGCACGCACAGGTGCCACGGTGTCCACATCATCCAGCGTTGGCATCTTCAAATCCGGCTTGATATTTTTCACAAGGTCTGCTACACTCATAGCATAAGCCTCGCTTGCTGTGGTCTGGTCTTGAAAACCAGCGCGGAGTTCTTCTCCGCCCGCCCAGCTAAGCGGGGCGCTGTTTTCAGCATTGACATTCTGCTTGCTTTCGGGTATATTATCGGTAAAAGGTACAGGCTCCAGCGCTTCGGGCGTAGAGTTGGGGGCGGCTCCTACAGCCGTATCCAGCTTGGAGGAAGTGCCTTTATTTTTATTTGCAAAATTGACTTTTTCCTCGCCCTGTGGTATGGTAAAAGCAGAAAAAGACCCTTGCGGCGGGACGTTTTGGACGTTGCTGTTCGGGGCCTGCGCATGAGCGTCGGCATCGGACACCGTATCTTGCGGGGTCTTTTTTTGTCCGGATATTCCCTGTGTACCAGGATCCAGCTTCGGCATAATGTCTGGGATTTCCTCACCGCTGCTAACCCCGCTCCGGTCCACTCGCTTCCCGCCCAGAATCAGCCTCAAAAGCGGGTCCACGGAATTGACATTTTCCGCGCTTTGTGGTACGGTAAAATCAATAGAGGAAGACTTTTGCGGCGGTTCGCCTTGGGCGTTAATCACAGGGACGGCACTTTCGGTGCCGGGCATTGTGTCCCGTGTCGTGCGAGGTCTTCCTTTGCTTATATAGAGCGTGTCTGTCTGCAATACACGCTTTCCGTCCGAAACTCCTTGGATGGAAATATACTTATCTCCAATCCGCTTTTCAAAAACAAGCGTTTTTCGCCCTTTCGTGTCAGTTTCGTCAGACAGATACACGCGGTCAGGGGCAGCAAGAATCTCAGGAATCTGTGCAATGTCATCTGCGGTAACTGCAACCTGACCCCTTGCTTGTTCAACAAGAACGTCCCCATGGTTCTTGATGATGTGTCGAATATCGTTCCCGTTCATCATGACGCCAAATCCACGAATATCCAAACCGGTTTCCTGCTGGATCATATGCGCCACAGAATCAGGAACTTTTCCAAGATATGCCCGGTCCACATTCTGCTTGTTGGAAAGTGCGTTTTTCACAAAGGAAACCGCTTCGCTGAACGTGGAAATCACCTTGTTTTTCTTTCCGCTGGACAGATTGACTCGTTCCTGCTCAGAAAAAGCATTCAGACCGTTTTCATTCACCGCCCCCGTTTGTGGGGCGGCCTTTTTTTGTTCGGATATTCCCTGTGTACCGGGATCCAGCTTCGGCATGATGTCCTCGGCTTCCTGCACAGATTTGGGCTTGCTGATGCCGGTCAGCCCGCCCACCAGTCCGCCGATCAGGGCATCATATCCCACTTCCTTCCAGTCCAGCGGGTCCGCCTGCTCCTTTCCCAGTGCCGCCTGCTGCAAAAACGGGTCTGCAATGCTCTCTGCGCCTTCTTCAATGGCCTCCCCCAAGC
>JAPFEH010000071.1 GCA_026169195.1 Dysosmobacter sp.
CCGCCGCATAAAGGCAAAGCTAAAGGGCTTGCCGCCTGCAATTCACAGACAACAAGCCCTTTCAGCCGCTTAAACAATTTCCACTTTTAATATTGTCTAACTTTTTGGGGTCACTTCACAGTGGGCGTCCTTGTTTTTTGCTGTAACGAAATCAGTCCTCGCAAAGACCGGCGGTGATGATGGCCATGGAGTAGACCTCCTGCGCGTTGCAGCCGCGGGAAAGGTCGTTGATGGGGGCGTTCAGGCCCTGCAGAATGGGGCCGTAAGCCTCGAAGGAGCCCAGACGCTGGGCAATCTTGTAGCCGATGTTGCCGGCGTTGATGTCGGGGAAAATGAAGGTGTTGGCATGGCCGGCCACCTTGGAATCGGGGCACTTGGTGTGTGCCACGCGGGGAGAAACGGCGGCGTCAAACTGCAGCTCGCCGTCGATGTCCAGATCAGGCGCGGCGGCCTTGGCCTTGGCGCAGGCGTTGCGCATCTTGTCCACATCCTCGCCCTTGCCGGAGCCCAGCGTGGAGTAGCTCAGGTAAGCGACCTTGGGATCAATGCCGAATACCTTGGCGGTAGCGGCGGTCTCCAGACCGATCTCCACCAGCTCATCCTCAGTGGGCTTGATGTTGATGGCGCAGTCACCCATGGCGAGAACCTCGCGGTCACCGGTGGCGGAGGGGCGGACTAAAATGAAGCAGGAGGAGACGATCTTGTTGCCGGGCTTGGTCTTGATGATCTGCAGAGCGGGACGGACCGTGTCGGCGGTGGAGTAAGTAGCGCCGCCCAGCAGAGCGTCGGCATATCCCATCTTCACCAGCATGGTGCCGAAATAGTTGGCCTGCATCAGAGCATCGCTGCACTGCTCCGCGGTCATTTTGCCCTTGCGCAGCTCCACCATGGTCTCCACCATCTTGTCCATATCGGCGAAGGTGGCGGGATCGATGATGATGGCGCCGCGAATGTTGAAGCCGATCTCCTCGGCGGCCTTCAGGATCTCAGCCTCGTTGCCAACCAGAACGGGGGTCAGGAAGGTACCGGACAGCAGCCGGGCGGAAGCTTCCAGAATCCGGGGATCGGTGCCCTCGGTGAAGACGATCTTGCGGGGATGCGCCTTCAGCTTGCTGATCAAAAACTCAAACATGTCAAGTTCCTCCAAAATAATCAAAGATATTGGGAAAAAGTCCGTACTGAATTTATTATACACCCTTGGTTGGCAGGGTCAATCCAAAAAACAAAAATATCATCACAAAAATTGTCGATTCTGTCGGCGTCTGTTGGGTGAAATATGCAAAAGTCACAAAGAAAATCCTAGATACAGTGGTGCAGAACGGGGTGGAAACACAAGAAATGAATATTTTTTGAACAAATTAGGGGGTTGACGTAAGTAAGGAAACGCGGTATCATAAAGGCGGTAACAAATTGTAACTTTTTGAGCCTTTCATATATAGAGGAGACATATGAGTCAAGGACAAAAACAGAGGCCCCGGGACCGAAGCAGCAGACGTCTGGACGTTCGGCCCGCGGAGGACCGGAAGACCCGTGCTTCCGGCCGCCCCGCCGCGGAGCAGCGGGAGGAAACGAAACAAGCGCCCCGCCGGACTGCGGCGGAGAGCCGGACAGAGCCGACAAACGCCCTGTCCGGATTTGCACGTCAGGCGGTACGGAAGCTTCAGCGGGTAAAAAGGCGGCTGCATACCATTGTCCGTGAGCAGCGGGCCAGAAATTTCCCCGAGTCGGACCGTATGCCGATTCAGCTGCTGCTGCTGTTTTGGAACATGATCCCCATGTGGGCGGGGCTGTTTTGGGAGAAAACATGGGGCCGCAGAAAGCAGCTGCTCCGCCGTGGAGCGGCGGTGTGGTCCCGGATGGAGCAGCGGAATGTCCACCCGCTGGCCTTTTTGGGCGGCGCCTGTATGCTGGCGGTGCTGATCCTGCTGGGCAGCACGTATACCAGAGGCACGACCGTGACCTATAACGGAGAAGTGGTAGGCGTGGTGGATTCCAAGGCCACGGCGCAGTCCATTGTTTCTGAATTGGAGACCGTCACCGCAAAAACGCTGGGCCGCAGCTTTACCATCAGCGATGAGCTGGTCCAGTATTCCACCGGCTGGCTCAAGCGTCAGGAGGTGGAGGATCAGGGCGAGGTGGAGGAGGACCTGTCTGATGAGATCGGTCTGGTGACGCCTGCCTACTGCCTGTATGTGGATGGCGAGCTGATCGGCGCCACACCCTATGAGGGCGCGCTGGAGGAGCTGCTGGAGCAGCTGCAGGAAGCGGCGACCACGGAAGAAACCATCTCCTGTTCCTTCAAGGAAAAGGTAGAGATCCGGCAGGAGTACGTGCCGACGGAAAAGGTCATGAATCTTGGCTATTTGGCCGAGACCCTTTATAGTACGAAAACCGCCGAAGTCACCTATGAGGTGAAAAAAGGCGATACGTGGTCCGAGATCGCCGAGGATCATGGCCTCAGCAGCAAAGAGCTGCTGGCGCTGAACCCCGGTTATGATATCAACAAGCTGCAGATCGGCGAAGTGCTGACCCTGTCCGCCTCCGTTCCCTACCTGACCATGACCGTGGTGCAGCAGGAGCGGTATGTGGAAGATGTGATGTACGATATTGAGTACACCGATAGCGACAGCATGTATAAGGGCGATTACAAGGTGACCTCCAAGGGCCAGTTTGGCGCGGCGGATGTGGTTGCCAATGTGACCTATGTCAACGGCGAAGAGATCGAGCGGGATGTGTTGTCCTCCGTTACGCTGCGGGACCCCGTTACGGAACAGAGGCTTCAGGGTACGAAGGAGCGGCCGACGTGGCTGCCCACCGGCACCTTCCGCTGGCCGGTATCTGGACGGATCACCTCCTATTTCGGCGGCCGGAGATCTCCCGGCGGCATCGGTTCCACCAACCATAAGGGCATCGACATTGCAGCGCCCAGAGGGACTGCGGTCTGTGCCTCCGATGGCGGTACGGTGACGTACGCCGGCTGGATGGGCGGCTACGGATATCTGGTTCGGATCAACCACGGCAACGGATATGAGACCTATTACGGCCACAACAGCAGCCTGACGGTTTCTGTGGGTCAGAAGGTCTATAAGGGCCAGCAGATCGCACGGGTCGGCTCCACAGGAAATTCGACCGGCAACCACTGCCATTTTGAGGTCCGGTACAACGGCGTGTCCAAGAACCCGCTGAATTATCTGTAAGCTGCCGGTTGCCCCGCACAACAGAACACAGAAAAAGCCCGCCGGGAAGCACTGCTTCCCGGCGGGCTTTTGTAACATTCCGGATCTTATTCCCGCAGGAACTTTTCCACGTCCTTGTTGCTGCCCAGAATGAAAATGGTCTCATTCCGCTGAAAGCAGTGGGCGGGACCCGGCAGAGGTTCCAGCTGGTCGGCGTGATTGACCGCCAGAATATTGATGCGGTAGCGTTGACGGACCTGCAGGTCCACAATGGTCTTGCCCAGCCAGGACTCCGGAACGGCGGTTTCATAGATGGAGTAATCCGGCGTCAGCTCCACGTAATCGAAGATATGGCTGCGGCTGTACCGCACAGCGGCCCACTCGGCGGTTTGCTTTTCAGGATAGATGACATCATCGGCGCCGTTGCGCAGAAGAAATTTGGCATGGACCTCCCGGGCGGCACGGGAAAGGACGAACGGCGCGCCGTATTCCTTGAGCAGAGCGGTGGTTTCCAGTGAGCTTTGAAAATTATCCCCGATGGCGACGACGCACAAGTCAAAATTCCGCACGCCCAGAGAGGCAATGAACTGCTCGTTGGTGCTGTCCCCGATCTGCGCGTTGGTGACAAAGGGCAGGGCGTCGTTGACCCGCTGCTCATTTTGGTCAATGGCAAGGACTTCGTGATGCAGCTCCTGCAATTTCATGGCCATGTGGCGGCCGAAACGGCCCAGACCGATCAGC
Organism: Dysosmobacter sp.; assembly: GCA_026169195.1. Lineage (GTDB taxonomy): Bacteria > Bacillota > Clostridia > Oscillospirales > Oscillospiraceae > Oscillibacter. Next base: position 3,918 of record JAPFEH010000071.1, read on the forward strand.
AGAATAGATTTCATGAGAGAAAAACTCCTTTCTTTACCCCACAATGACCTGTTCCTGCGGCAGCAGGGACACCTCGGGGGCTTTGTGGGCAGTCACGGCGTAGATCATGGTCAGACCGCCCACCCGACCGAAATACATGAGAAAAATCAGGATCAACCGGGATGCGGTGGACAGCGTAGAGGTATATCCCAAGGAAAGCCCCACGGTGGCGACCGCCGAAGAGGATTCAAACAGGGCGGCCATCAGCGGAATTTGGTCTATGGCGGCGATGAGGCAGCCGCCGGTCAGAAACAGCAGCAGGTAAAGCATGAAGAGCGCGGCGGCGTTTCGAAGGGCTGATTCGTGAATGCGGCGTCCAAAGCACTGGGCGCTGTCCCGATGCAGAAAGATGGCGCGGGCGCTCAGCAGCAGCACTGCCAGCGTGGTGGTTTTGAAGCCGCCCGCCGTGGAACCGGGAGAGCCGCCTACCAGCATCAGCAGAATGGTGACCAGCTGGCTGGTCTCGCTCATCATGGAAAGGTCGACCGTGTTGAAGCCCGCGGTGCGGGGCGTTACGGCCTGAAAGGCGGCTGCGGTGAACCGCTGACTTCCGCTCATGGACGCCCACTGGGGCAGACCGAACTCATAAAAGAAAAAGTAGACGAAACTCAGCGCCAGCAGCAGCCCTGTGGTGGACAGGATCAGCTTGCTTTGCAGCCGGTAGGCACGCAGGCGGCGGTTGTGCGCACGGATGTCATGCCACGTGAGAAATCCAAGGCCGCCAATGATGATCAGCAGAGAAATGACCCCGTTGACCAGCGGGTCGGCGGCGTAGGCAGTCAGCGAGGAAAAGGGCGCGTTTTCAACGGTGCCCATCAAATCAAAGCCCGCATTGCAAAAGGCGGAGACGGCGTGGAAAACGGCATACCACAGTCCCCGTCCAAAGCCCAGCTGACCGCAGAAACGGATTGCCAGCGCAGCCGCCCCGACGGCTTCGATCAAAAGCGTGGCGGCCAGCAGAAAGCGGGTTTGCCGGATGATGCCGCCCACCTGCGGGGCGGCAATGGATTCCTGCATGATCCAGCGCTGCTTCAATCCGATTTTCCGGCCCGAAAAAATGAAGAGCGTGATGCCTGCGGTGACCACACCCATGCCGCCGATTTGAATCAGCAGCAAAATCACCGCCTGTCCGAAGGGGGACCAGTACATCGCAGTGTCCTGCACCACCAGACCGGTGACGCAGGTTGCGGAGGTAGCGGTAAACAATGCGTCCAGAAAGGAAGCGCCGCCCGGCGCGCGGGTGGAGATCGGCAGCATCAGCAATCCGGTTCCTGCGGCGATCAGCAGCAAAAAGCCCAGCATGATGATCTGGGCGGGGGTGATGTTCAGGGGTTTTCGGGTAGACACGGTGGACTTCCACTTCCTTTTCAATGCCTGCGCGTCTCCGCGCTGCGCTGATTATATCACGAAGTTTTTCCGCTGACAACCACGGCCATACCATGGGGAAGAAAGAGACTTGCTTTTTGAGACAAAAGACCGTAAACTGATACAAAAAGCCGCCTGCCTGCCGGCAATGGGGCGGACAACAGAAACGGGAGAAGCGTGCATATGTTGACCTTGGTGATCGGCGGCGCTGCCAGCGGAAAAAGTGAATATGCAGAGCGTCTGGTGCTTCATGCGGGAGACGGGCCGCGGGTCTATATTGCCACCATGGAGCCGTTTGATGAGGAGAGCCTGCAGCGGATCGAAAAGCACCGGCGGATGCGAGCCGGAAAGGGCTTTCAGACCTTGGAATGCTACACGGATCTGGCGTCTGCACAGGTGCCGTCCGGCAGTACCGTGCTGCTGGAATGTGTCAGCAACCTCTGCGCCAATGAGGTGTTCAGCCCGGCGGGCAGCGGGGATGCGGCTGCCCAGAGCATTTTGCGGGGAGTCGAACATTTGCAGCGGCAATGCGGGGAGCTGATCGTGGTGTCCAATGATCTGGCATCCGGCGGCAGTCTCTACGAAGGGGATACCCTGCGCTATCTGGAGATCCTCGGAACGGTGAATCAGGAACTGGCGGCACTGGCAGATGATGTGTGCGAGGTGGTCTGCGGACTGCCCTGCTGGCACAAGGGAGGGACACGCTTTGCGGATTTTTCTTGAGACGGTGGCGGTGGCGTTTGCCATGTATTCCGTGTTGCCGGTCCCCCGTCCGGTATGGAACGAGCGCAATATGCGCTATGCGCTTTGCGCGTTTCCGCTGGTAGGAGCGGCGGCTGGACTCATTTGGTGGGGCTGGGTGGCGCTGTGCGGCTGGCTGGAGCTGCCGGTACTGCTGCGGGCGGCGGGCTTGTGCATGATTCCGGCGGCAGTCAGCGGCGGCATCCATCTGGACGGTTACGCCGACACCGGCGACGCCCTTGCCAGCTGTGCCTCTGCGGAAAAAAAGAAGGAGATTCTGGACGATCCCCGCTGCGGAGCCTTTGCGGTGATCCGGCTGTGTATGTATTTTGTGGGATACCTCGGTCTGTGCGGCGCGGTCCGGACAGATGGAGCGGCCCTTTGGTGCATGGGATTGGGGTTCATACTGTCCCGCGCGCTGTCCGGCTTTGCCATTGCGGCGTTTCCGCTGGCGAAAAACACGGGGCTGGCGCACGCATTTGCCACGGAGGGCGTCCGGACCCGCGGGCGCGTGATCCTAGGCTGTACGGCGGCAGCTGCGGCCGCGGCCATGTGTCTGGCGGGCGGCGCGCAGGGAGCTGCCATGTTGGCGGCGGCGCTGGCGGTGCTGTGGTGGTATCATCGCACAGCCATGGAGAAGTTTGGCGGAGTTTCCGGTGATCTTGCAGGCTGGTTTTTGCAGAAAGCGGAGTTTTGGATGCTGGCGGCTCTGGTGGCCTGCCAGAATGTGGAGGGATTACTATGACATTCATTGTGGGGCCTTTGTTCAGCGGCAAGCGCCGCGTGGCGATGGAGCTGTTGGGCTGCGGCGAAGAAGCGCTGGCCCGACGGGCTGTCTGGGATGTGCAGGAGCTGGCTGCGGCGCGGTCCGATCTGGAGGCGCTGGCGGCGGAACTGGCGGCACATGAGGTGGTGATTGCCACGGAGGTGGGCGGCGGCGTGGTGCCGGCGGATCCGGCACAGCGCATGGCGCGGGAGGCAGCCGGCCGCCTGAACTGCCTGCTGGCGGAACGGGCGGATCGGGTGATTCGGGTGTTCTGCGGTCTGCCCACGGTCCTCAAGGGGGCGCTGTGATGCAGGTTTTTCTGGTGCGGCATGGCCGCACGGTCTGGACCGAGCAGCGCCGGTATCAGGGCCGGCGGGATGTGCCGCTTTCTCCGGAGGGAGAAGCGGAGCTGGTGCGGGCGGCGGAGTCTCCGGAGGAGGTTTGGGTCTCTCCCCTCTCCCGGGCGCGGCGCACGGCGGAACTGGTGTTTCCGGAAGCGGTGCAGCGGGTGGAGCCGGACCTTGCGGAGATGGATTTCGGCGCCTTTGAGGGCAGGAGCTATCGGGACATGGAGGATGACCGGAATTACCGGACATGGGTAGAAGGCGGCTGTATGGGCCGCTGCCCCGGCGGGGAGGACCGGCCGGGCTTTTGCCGCCGTGCCTCCGGCGCGGTGCTCCGGCTGGTGGAGCGCAGCCTTGCGGAGAAGCGGGAGGAACTGGTGATCGTGGCGCACGGCGGAGTGCTGATGGCGGCCATGGAAGCGCTGGCCCTTCCGAAGCGCGGGTATTTTGACTGGCAGACGGCCCCCGGAACGGGCTATCTGCTTTCCGTGGAACCGGCTCTGTGGACGGAAGAGCGGAAGCTGCGGCTGGTGCGAGGGCTGCGGTATACAAAAGAAGTTTGAAACTCGACGATTTTCGTGTTGCATTTCTGGAGGACATCTGCTATAATGTCCTCCAGACGCAGCTGTAGTTCATCGGTAGAACGGCAGCTTCCCAAGCTGCATAGGTGGGTTCGACTCCCATCAGCTGCTCCAAAAAAGAAAGACATCTGCTTTCAGCAGATGTCTTTCTTTTTTGGGTTCCGCCGCCCAAAGGGCGGCTCCACCCTTCGGTGATTAAAAATGCTCGGGGCAAGTGAATTGCCCCTGCGCCAAGGTTTTGCCTGCGGCAAAACGCTTGTACGGCGCAAATGCGCCGCCGGCCAGAAGGCCGATTGGGTACTCCTCAAGTAAAACCGAAGACAACCTGAGAGGATTCGGATTGTTACCCCTTGCCACGTCGGAGCAAACGTCATATCGTTTGCTCCGACTTTTTTACAAAAGTCAGAGCGCACTCATTTTGTTGCTCCTCCTTTCCAAATCACAACCGCTGCGCTGGGTTGCGATTTGGTTTCGCCGCTTTGCGGCGTTTTTGCTTTATTTCGAGAAAATATCAATTTTAACTGTCCTTTACAAACAGAAAGACATGACCATAGGTCATGTCTTTCTGTTTGGGTTCCGGCTGCCGGAGACGGCTTTCACCCTCCGGAATTTATAAATGCTCGTGTCCCTGCGGCAAGGGTTTCGCCTGCGGCGAAAACGCTTGTACGGCGCATCAGCACCGACCGACCTTTAGCCGGTTGAGGAGTTCTCTGACTGCCGTTTTGGAAATGCAAACGATCGGTGTTCGCTGTTCCTTGCAAAAAAGGAGGTCATCCATATGGATGACCTCCTTTTTGGAATGTGCCGACTCTCATCCGCTCCGGCATGGAGCTGCCGGCCGGATGAAATGCCGCGCTTCGGCAGATTTACCGGCTCCGGTCTGCCTCGATCAGCAGCTTCAGCGCTTCCACCGCCACCTTCACGGAATTGGCGGTGTTTTCATTCATCTTCTGATCCAGTCCGGCAGCTTCCCGCTCCTGATTCCAGATCACATGGAAGCAGGAGCCGGCCCGGCAGCCCAAGGCGGACGCAATGACAAACAACGCCGCAGATTCCATTTCGCTGGCCTTGACGCCCAGACGCTTCCAGCTTTCCCATTTGGCCTTCAGCTCATAGGAGACCGGAGAGGCGTCCGGACTGTGCTGGCCGTAAAAGCTGTCCTTGCATTGCACCACTCCGGTATGTACGGGCAGTCCAAGCGCGCGGGCCGCCTGCGCCAGACAGTTGGTGACCTCCAGATCCGGTACTGCCGGGAACTCCAAAGGCGCATATTCCAGACTGGTGTGCTCGAACCGGATGGCGCCGGTGGCCACCACAATATCACCGGACTGGACGTTCAAATCAATGCCGCCGCAGGTTCCGGTGCGGAGAAAGGTATCCGCGCCGCATTTGTGAAGCTCCTCTATGGCAATGGCGGCGGAAGGGCCGCCGATTCCGGTGGAACAGGCTGTTACCTTTTCGCCCAGCAGCGTTCCGGTCCAGACATTGTACTCCCGGTTGCACGCCACCTGTCTGGCGTCATCAAACAGCGCCGCAATCGCAGGCACCCGCCCCGGATCGCCGGGCAGGATGCAGTAACGGCCCACATCTCCGGGAACACAGTGGATATGAAATTGCTTTTCCAACTTTTGCATCACTGACACCTCTTTCTGATATGATACCGGTTGCTCACTGCAGCGTCACAACCGTAACGCCGCTTTCTCCTTCTCCGTAAACACCCAAACGGAAAGACTTCACTGCCTTGCTTCGCCGCAGAACATCGTGGACGGCCTTCCGCAGTGCGCCGGTGCCCTTGCCGTGAATGATGGTAACGGTTTCCAAACGCCCCATGACCGCGGAGGACAAAAAGGTCTCCACCACGCTCTCAGCCTCCAGTGTCTCCATTCCGCGGATGTCCAGCTCCCGCTGGGCCGCAGCCCGCAGCACGGTTCCGCCTGTACCGCTGCGGCGGGGCGGAGCTGTCTGCTTTTTCCGTGCCGCCCGCTCATCCTCTTCGATCAGGCGGACTTCATCGGCCCGTGCCTTCATTTTCAGCACGCCGGCTTTCAGCTGCAGCGTTCCATCCTTCCCTACGGACACGACCTCGGCATTTTGCCGCACACCGGGGATTTCCACCAGATCCCCTTCCCGAATGGGGCGGCTGGGTTTGGGGATCGGTTCCCTGCGTGCATCCCGCTTGCTGACGGCATCCTCGGCCTCATTCAGCTTTCTTCGCAGCTCCGCGCGGGCTTCGTTGGCATTCATCATCCGCTCCGCCTTTGCCTGCGCTTTCCGCATCTCGGCCAGCTCCGCAAATACCTGATCCGCCGCCGTTCGGGCATCCCGCAAAATGCGCTTGGCTTCCGCCTCTCCCCGACCGCGGGCATTCTCCTTGGCGCGCTCCATCTGCTCCCGGAATTCACGGGCGCGTCTGGCGTCCTCCTCCCGCTGACGGTACAGGCGGTCCGCCTCCAGCTCCCGCTTTTCCAGCGCCTGCCGTTTGGCTTCCAGCTGGCTCAAAATGTCCTCAAACCGGACGCTTTCGCCGCTCATCAGAACCTTGGCGGCATCAATGACCTCCTCCGGCAGTCCCAGCCGCTTGGAGATGGCAAACGCGTTGGATTTGCCGGGAATGCCGATCAGCAGCCGGTAGGTGGGGCTGAGGGTTTCCACATCGAATTCACAGGAGGCGTTTTCCACGCCTGCCGTGGTCATGGCAAAGGTCTTGAGTTCGGCGTAGTGAGTGGTGGCCGCCACCCGCGCGCCCCGCTGACGCACCTGCTGGATCACAGCGATTGCCAGCGCGGCGCCCTCCACGGGGTCTGTGCCTGCGCCCAGCTCGTCAAAGAGGATCAGGCTGCGCCGGTCTGCTTCCTGCAAGATCGCCACGATATTGACCATGTGGGCGGAAAATGTAGACAGGCTCTGTTCAATGCTCTGCTCATCCCCGATATCCGCCAGCACCCGCTCATACACGGAGATCACGCTGCGGTCCGCCACGGGAATGTGGAGTCCGCACTGGGTCATCAGCGTCAGCAGTCCCAGCGTTTTCAGGCTGACGGTCTTGCCGCCGGTATTGGGGCCGGTAATAACCAGCGTATCAAAGCTGCCGCCCAGCTCGATGTCGATCGGAACCGCTTTTTTGGGGTCCAGCAGCGGGTGACGGGCCTTCCGCAGACTGATGGCGCCGTCCCGCCGGACTTCCGGACGGCACGCGTCCATTTGATAACTCAGCTGTCCGCGGGCAAAGATCAGATCCAGATGCACCAACGCGTCATAATCCCACTGGATATCCTCCCGATGTGCTGCCGCGTCCGCAGACAATTCCGCCAGAATACGGTCGATTTCCTTTTGCTCCTTGGCTTCCAGCTCAATGTATTCATTGTTGGCCTGTACCACCCCCATCGGCTCAACAAACAGCGTGGCGCCGGTGGAGGAAATATCGTGGACCAGTCCCGGCAGATCGCCCTTGTGCTCGGCTTTCACGGGCACGACAAAGCGGCCGTCCCGCTGCGTGATGATGGTCTCCTGCAGGATCTTCCCGTAGCTGGGCGATGAGATGATCTTCTGCAGGATCTGCCGGCTTTTCGCCTGCGCCTGCCGCATGTGGCGGCGGATATCCGCCAGCTCTGTGCTGGCGGCGTCGGCAATGGTGGTTTCATCCGTGATGCACCGCTTGATCTTATCCTCCAGAAAGCGGTTGCCGTGGAGGGATAAAAACAGGTGGTCAATGGCGGTCTTTTCCGCCGCGTCTGCGTTGAAGTATTCTTTGGCCCGTCGGGCGGCGGTCAGCAGATCCGCAATGGTCAATAATTCTCTGGTGTTTAGGCTGCCGCCGCGGTCTGCCCGATCCAGAGCCTCCGCCACTGGTTTTACGCCGGAAAAGGAGGGCGCGCCCCGCAGACCGATCATGGCCCGCGCGGCGTCGGTCTGATCCAGCAGCCGCAGTACCTCCTCGGGTTCCGTTTCCGGCCGGAGGCGCAGCGCCCGCTCCCTGGCTTCCGCGCTGACGGCGTGGCGGGAGAGCATTTGCAGCACTCCGGGCAGTTCCAGTGTGCGGATGGATTTATCAAACAGTTCGCTCATAGCTTGGTTCTCCTGTTCAGCGTGATGCGTTTTGGCGTTTCAAGAGATCGGGGGGGATCTTCCGGCGGCGGGCAGTCTTTCTGTCCGCCGCTGCCCCGAATCATCGCACTCCGCTTTGTATAGAAAGAAATGAAAATTACAATTTGTATCCTGCTACGGCATCGTCGGGACGGGCTGGAGGCTTTTATAAAAGTCGAGCGTCCGGAATCCCCGCTCCAATTGGGCGGCGGCAAACGCCTCTGCCGCTGCGGAAAGCCGCCCCAGTGCCGCCGGTTCCAGCGTGAAGCTGTACAGGCGCTTCGGCTCTCCGTACAGAATATGCCGCAGCGCCGCCAGAGACCCCGGGCAAAGCGGCATGGACAGCGCGCTTTCCCGCGCGCCGCAGGTTCCGCACCGGAGCACCCCCTGCACCACGTCCAGCAGCGGCTGCTCCGGCTCCGGACAGCCGCAATAGGCGCAGGCGTCTGCCAAGGGCTCATATCCCGCCAGACATAAAAGCCGCAGCTCAAAGGCTGCTTTTACCAGAGCTTGCGGCTTGTGCAGGGCGGAGAGCGCATACAATCCGTTCAGCAGATGCCGCAGCAGCTCCCCGGACGGCGTTTCCTCGCCGGCCACGGCCTCTGCCAGCTCCGCAAAGTAAAAGCCCAGCGACATGGTTTCCAGATCATCCCGCAGCCCCCGAAAGAGCTCGATGGTCGTCCCCTCGTTGGCATAGTACCAATCGCCCTTTTGGTACAGCGTCCACTCGGAATAGGCCAGAGGCTGGGCGCAGGCGGCATAACGGCAGCTTTTGCGCCGGACGCCCCGGGCGATCACTGCCAGTTTTCCCCGCTCTGCGGTCAGGAGCGTCAGGATTTTATCGCTTTCTTTGGTCTCCGTCTCCCGGAGAACGATTCCCCGCAGTACGGTATAGGGCGCAGCCGCCATGGTTTCACCACCTATGTAGGGGAGCGGCGCTCCCTTTGCTTATTCCGGTTTGGCATCCGGTTCCTCCGCGGAGCGGTACAACAGGTAGGCCAGCGGTTCTCCAGTCATGCAAAAAACTTCCCAGAACGGATTTTCTGTCATCATGCAGACCTCCTTCACGGATAGTCTGCGGATTTTGTCGAATCTTATGCCTGAATTTTGCGGGCGCGCCGCTCTCAGTTGTCCTGATAGCCGAAGCTGCGGACATAGTTCACGTTGTCGCGCCAGTTTTCCTTGACCTTCACCCATGTTTCCAGATAAATCTTGGTGCCCATGAACTTCTCCATATCGTGACGGGCCATGGTGCTGATTTTTTTCAGCATGGCGCCCTGCTTGCCGATGATGATGCCCTTGTGGCTGGCTTTTTCGCAGTAGATGGTGGCATCCACGTCAACAACGCCGGAATCCCGCTCGGAAAATTTCGTGATTTCAACGGCGGTGCCGTGGGGAATTTCCTTATCCAGACACAGCAGCAGCTTTTCCCGCACGATCTCCCCCATGACCTGCCGCTCCGGCTGGTCGCTGGTCTGTCCGTCCGGAAACAGCTGGGGTCCCTCCTGCGCATACTTCCGCAGCTCGGTCATCAGCTCCTCCAGACCGCTTCCGCTGTGGGCGGAGATGGGGATGATGGCGTCGAACCCGTCCCAGACCTCGTGATAGGCGGCGATCACCGGCAGCAGCTCCGCCGGTTCCACGGTGTCGATTTTGTTGATGCACAAAATGGCGGGGATCCCCTCTTCCTGAATGCGTTCGATCAGCGCCTTTTCGGGGGCGCCCACGTGGGGGATCGGCTCCACCAGCAGCAGAGCGCAGTCCACATCAGAAAGGCTGGATGTGACCACCTTGACCATATAATCTCCCAAGGCGGACTTGGGCTTGTGCAGGCCGGGGGTGTCCAGCAGGATATACTGGGTATCCCCCCGGTTCACCACACCGTAAATCCGGTTTCGGGTGGTCTGTGCCTTGTTGGAGACAATGGCGACCTTTTCGCCCACCAGCGCATTGGTAAGACTGGACTTGCCCACATTCGGGCGGCCGCAGACGGTAATCATGGCAACGTTTTTCATTTCAGACATAGGTGATCCTCAACTTTCTTTTTGTTAAGCGGTTTTTGTTACAGGTTTCATGCGGATCCGGAGAAGAACGGATCTGACGCGGTTGAAAAGGCCCCTGCCCCGGGATCAGACCAGCAGCTTTTTCAGGTACTGCCCCGTGTAGCTTTCCGGACAGGCAGCCACCTCCTCCGGCGTACCGGTGCAGACAATGGTTCCCCCGCCGTCACCGCCCTCGGGGCCGAGATCGAGAATGTGATCGGCGCATTTGATGACGTCCAGATTGTGCTCGATCACCACCACGGTGTTCCCGCTGTCCACCAGACGCTGGAGAACCTCCAGAAGCTTGCGGACATCGTCGGTATGAAGTCCCGTGGTAGGCTCATCCAGAATATAAATGGTGCGGCCGGTGGCCTGCTTGGAAAGCTCGGTGGCCAGCTTGACCCGCTGTGCCTCGCCGCCGGAAAGCTCTGTGGAGGGCTGTCCCAGCTTGACATATCCCAGCCCCACGTCCTGAAGCGTTTGCAGCTTTTTGCGGATCTTGGGAAGGGCGGAAAAGAAGTCCAGCGCCTCATCCACCGTCATATCCAGCACTTCCGCGATGTTTTTCCCTTTGTAGCGGACTTCCAGCGTTTCCCGATTATAGCGCCGGCCCTTGCAGACCTCGCAGGGAACGAAAATATCCGGCAGGAAGTGCATTTCGATTTTCAAAACGCCGTCACCGGAGCAGGCTTCGCACCGTCCGCCCCGGACGTTGAAGCTGAAGCGGCCGGGCCCGTAGCCGCGGCTCTTTGCCTCCTGCGTGGAGGAAAACAGCTCCCGGATATCGTTGAACAATCCTGTGTAGGTGGCCGGATTGGACCGCGGAGTGCGTCCGATGGGACTCTGGTCAATGTCCACGACCTTATCCAGATGCTCCATGCCCTCGATCCGGTCGCATTTGCCCGGATGGACCTTCATGCGCATCAGCTGCGCCCCCAGATGCTTGAACAGGATCTCATTTACCAGCGAGGATTTCCCGCTTCCGGAAACGCCGGTCACCACTGTAAAGGTGCCCAGCGGAAAAACGGCGTCAATATGGCGCAGGTTGTTTTCCGCGGCGCCGACGATTTTCAGGAACTTTCCGTTTCCTGCGCGGCGCACCGGCGGGATCGGGATTTTCTTTTTTCCGGAAAGGTACTGGCCCGTCAGGGAGTCGGGATTTGCCATGACCTCTTCCGGCGTGCCGGCAGCCACCACCTGACCGCCATGGATGCCTGCGCCGGGGCCGATGTCAATGAGATAATCGGCAGCCCGCATGGTGTCTTCGTCATGCTCCACCACCAGCAGCGTGTTGCCCATGTCCCGCAGATCGCAGAGGGTGGCGAGCAGCTTGTCATTATCCCGCTGGTGCAGCCCGATGGACGGCTCATCCAGAATATAGAGCACGCCCATCAGCGAGGAGCCGATCTGGGTCGCCAGCCGAATCCGCTGGCTCTCGCCGCCGGAAAGGGTGCCGGCAGACCGGCTCAGCGTCAGATATCCAAGCCCCACAGACCGCAGGAACCCCAGACGGGAGCGGATCTCCTTCAAAATCCGGTCCGCGATCAGATGCTGCTGCTCCGTCAGCTCCAGCCGCTCTGCCCACTCCAGCTCCTCCGCCACGGAAAGGCGGGTCAGGGAATCAATATCCTTGTCCCCCACGGTCACGGCCAGAGACTCCTTTTTCAGCCGCCGTCCCTTGCAGTCCGGACAGGGGCACTCCCCCATGACCTCTTCCAGCTCCCGCTTGACGGAATCGCTTTGCGTCTCCATGTAGCGCCGCTGGATGTTGTTGCAGATGCCTTCAAAGGGCTGGTACAAAACGCCTTTTCCGCGGGGCTGGTCATAGTGCAGCTCCAGCTTTTCCCCATCGGTGCCATAGAGGATGATGTGCCGGACCTCCTCCGGCAGCTCCTTCCATGGTGTTGTCAGAGAGAACCGGTATTTCTTGGAGAGCGCGTCAAAATACATCCGCGAAATACCGTCGGAGCGGATGTTTCCCCAGCCGCTGGCCTGAATGGCGCCGTCCAGAATGGACTTCTCCCCGTCCTCCACCACCAGAGTCGGGTCTACCTTCAGCTGGCTGCCGAGTCCCGTGCAGGTGGGACAGGCGCCGTAGGGGTTGTTGAAGGAAAACATGCGGGGCGACAGCTCCTCCATGGAGACGCCGCAGTCCTCGCAGGCGTAGTTTTGAGAAAAAACCAGATCCTGCTCTTCCCGCAGCAGATTCACGACCACCAGCCCGCCGGAAAGGCCGGAGGCGGTCTCCACGCTGTCCGTCAGCCGCTGCTGGATATCAGAACGGATAATCAGCCGGTCCACAATGATCTCGATGGAGTGCTTTTTGTTCTTCTCCAGCTTGATCTCCTCGTCCAGCTCATAAAGATTCCCGTCCACCCGCGCCCGGACATATCCGGAGCGTTTGGCATCCTCCAGAACCTTGGCATGCTCGCCCTTTTTGCCCCGGATCACAGGCGCCATCACTTGGATTCTGGTCCCTTCCGGCAGGGCGAGCACCTGATCGATGATCTGGTCAATGGTCTGCTGGCGGATTTCCTTTCCGCACTTGGGACAGTGGGGCGTGCCCACTCTGGCCCACAGGAGGCGGAGGTAGTCATAGACCTCCGTCACGGTCCCCACCGTGGACCGGGGGTTTTTGCTGGTGGTTTTCTGGTCAATGGAAATGGCGGGGCTCAGCCCTTCAATGTCATCCACATCGGGCTTGTCCATCTGCCCAAGAAACATCCGGGCATAGGAGCTGAGGGACTCCACATACCGCCGCTGCCCCTCGGCATAAATGGTATCAAATGCCAGAGAGGATTTTCCGGAGCCGGAAAGTCCCGTCATCACCACCAGCCTGTCCCGCGGAATGGTCACGTCGATGTTTTTTAAGTTGTTGGCGCGGGCGCCTTTGACAATGATCTGATCCTGCATAAATGAAAGGTTCTCCTTTTTTGCAAACACGTAAGGTCGGAGAGGGCGGTTCCTTCCGGAAACGCACCGTGTCCGTCCGTCTGGCCCCTCATGCATCGGGGGTGTCACGGTTCGGCGGTGAGGTCCGCCACGCCGGCCCCCAGCAGGGCGGTCAGGTCCCCGGGGGCAAGCTCCACCTGCGCGCCGATTTTTCCTGCCGAAACGCAAATGGTGTCGAACAGGACCGCTGTTTCGTGAAATACGGTGGGAAACTGCTTTTTCATGCCGATCGGACTGCATCCGCCGTGCACATAACCGGTCAACGGCAGCAGCTCCTTTTGATGGATCATGGCGATGGATTTCTCCCCCACCGCCTTGGCGGCCTTCTTCAAATCCAGATTTTCCGCCACGGGAATGTCAAATACATAATAATCCCCGCTGGCGCCTCTGGTCACCAGCGTTTTGAAAACCTGCTCCGGATCCTGCCCCAGATACGCCGCCACGCTGACGCCGTCCACCGCTCCGTCCGGCGGATAGGCATGGGCCGTGTAGGCAATGTTTTTCTGCTCCAGAATCCGCATCACGTTGGTTTTTTCTTCTTTTTTCTTTGCCATATGTTCACCTCAGGATCGCCACACCGGCCAGAATACATCCAATACCCGCCGCGGTGGCGGCGCTCACGGGCTCCCCCAGAACCAGAATGCCTGCCAGCGCGGCCACAACCGGCTCCAGACTGGCCAGAATGGAGGCGCGTCCGGATTCCACCCGGCTCAGCCCCGCTGTATAAAGCAGATACGGAAGGACGGTGGAACACACCACCAGCCCCGCCGCCGTCAGCCACAATTCCGGCTGAGAAACTGCGGCCCGCAGCCCCTCCGAGCCGGGAACCAGCACCAGAGAGGCCGGACCGGCAAACAGGAATGTCCAGACTGTGACCGTCATGGAATCGTAATGGGCCAGCGCGTACCGCCCGAAAATGCTGTACAGCGCATAAAAGAATCCGGCGCCCAGTCCCAGCAGAATTCCGCCTGCGGTCACGGTCCATCCGCCGGAGGCCAGTCCGCACACCAGCCCGCAGCCCGTCAGCGTCAACGCCAGCGCCAGCAGCTTCCGGCGGGTCACTGGCTCCTTCCAGAGAAGCGCTGACAGCAGCACCACAAAGGACGGCGCCGTATACAGCAGAATGGAGGCCACCGCCAGCGAGCACAGCTTCTGGCAGGTGAAGTAGCACACCGTAAACAGCACCACGCTTACCACGCCGGTCCCGAAAAAGTATTTGAGGTGGCGTCGTTCCACGCGGAACACCGAGCGATCCTTCACGGCGAACACCGCCGTCAGCAGGAGCATCCCGCCGAAATTCCGCACCACCACGATATCTGTGGGAGAAAGTCCACCGGCCATGAGCCGCCGGTTCCACAGTCCGATCACACCCCACAGGGCCGCGGCTGCCAGAATGGCGGCGCAGGCGCCCAGCGGGGCCTTTTTTTGCAGTTTTGCAGAATGCTGCATGTTGCTTCAGCCCTCTTTATCAAGATTGCCCGCAGGCCTGCGCCGCTATGCTTCTCCCCGCAGCTCGATGATCCGGTCGCGCAGCACAGCCGCATATTCGAATTCCAGCATTTTGGAGGCTTCTTTCATTTCCTTTTCCAGCTTGGCGATTTCGGCGGCCCGCTCCCGCTCGGTCAGCCTGCGGGCTTTGCGTTTGCCGTCAGAGGGCGCTTCCGCCGTTTTGGAGATCTCCAGCACCTCCCGGACACCCTTGATGATGGTTTTGGGCACGATCCCGTGCTCCTGATTGAACCGGTCCTGAATGGCGCGGCGGCGCTCCGTTTCCTCCATGGCGGCCCGCATGGAGGGCGTGATTTCATCGGCGTACATGATGACCAGTCCCTCTGCGTTTCGGGCGGCGCGGCCGATGGTCTGAATGAGCGAGGTCTCGGAGCGGAGGAAGCCTTCCTTGTCAGCGTCCAGAATGGCGACCAGAGAGACCTCCGGCAGATCCAGCCCCTCCCGCAGCAGATTGATGCCGACCAGCACGTCAAAGCCGCCCAGCCGCAGGTCCCGAATGATCTCCATGCGCTCGATGGTCTGGACATCCGCGTGCATATACCGCACCCGAATCCCCGCGTTTTTGAAAAATTCCGTCAGATCCTCCGCCATTTTCTTGGTAAGGGTCGTCACCAGAACCCGCTCGTTGCGGGCGGCGCGGGCGCGGATCTCGTCCATCAGATCGTCGATCTGTCCGGTGACGGGCCGCACCTCCACCCGGGGGTCCAGCAATCCGGTGGGACGGATCACCTGTTCCACAATGTTGTCGGCCCGCTCCCGCTCATAGGGACCGGGGGTGGCGGAAACGAACACTGCCTGCCCGATCCGCCCTTCGAATTCCTCGAATTTCAGCGGGCGGTTGTCGTAGGCGCAGGGCAGGCGGAAGCCGTACCGCACCAGCGATTCCTTTCGGGCGCGGTCCCCGTTGTACATGGCCCGCACCTGCGGCAGCGTCACATGGCTCTCGTCCACAAACAGCAGGAAATCATCGGGGAAAAAGTCCAGAAGGGTCATGGGGGCAGAGCCGGCAGGCCGGTCCGAGATCACGCGGGAATAGTTCTCGATTCCGGAGCAGTAGCCCAGCTCCGCCATCATTTCCATATCATATTCCGTCCGCTGGCGGATCCGCTGGGCTTCCACCAGCTGGTCCTGCTCTGTAAACCAGCGGACCTGTTCGTCCAGTTCTCTGCGGATCTCCCCGATGGCCCTGTCCATTTTCTCCTTGGTGGTCACATAGTGGCTGGCGGGATAAATGGCGATATGGTTGAGGATCCGGTTGGCGGCGCCGGTGACGGGATTGAAGTCGCTGATGCGGTCGATCTCATCCCCGAAAAACTCCACACGGATGGCGTGGTCCTTGTAATAGGCCGGATAGATCTCCACCGTGTCCCCCCGTACCCGGAACACATTCCGCTCAAAGGCGACGTCGTTGCGTTCATAGCGGATCTCCACCAGCCGCCGCAGCAGCTCGTCCCGATCCCATTCCGCCCCCGCCCGCAGCGACACCACCATCTGCGCAAAATCGTCCGGCTCCCCCAGACCGTAAATACAGGAAACCGAGGAGACCACGATCACATCCCGCCGCTCCAGCAGGGCGCAGGTGGCGGAGAGTCTCAGGCGGTCGATCTCGTCATTGGTGGCTGCGTCCTTGGCAATATAGGTATCCGTATGGGGAATGTAGGCCTCCGGCTGGTAGTAGTCATAATAGGACACAAAGTATTCCACAGCGTTGTTGGGAAAAAACTCCTTGAATTCCGCGCACAGCTGCGCCGCCAGCGTCTTGTTGTGGGCCAGAACCAGCGTGGGCCGCTGGACCCGTTCAATGACCTTGGCCATGGTGAAGGTCTTGCCGGAGCCGGTAACGCCCAGCAGAACCTGCTCTTTCAATCCGTTTTCGATGCCCTCCGCCAGTGCGTCGATGGCCTGCGGCTGGTCTCCGGAGGGCTGATATTGAGAAATAACTTCAAATTTCGGCATGATTCCCTTCTCCCTGTGTGAGTATCCATATTCTTTCCGCGGCGGGTGCTTCTAAAACAGTTTGTTGAGATACCCGCTTTCAGCCAGAGAGACAAAATCCCGGTCTGCCACGATGATATGATCCTCCAGCACCACGCCGATGGTGGCCAGCGCGGCTTTGGCGCGGTCGGTGGCGGCGTAGTCCTCCGGAGACGGCGCGGCGAAGCCGCTGGGGTGGTTGTGCGCCAGCACCACGGAACTGGCGGAGTGCAGAATGGCGTTTTCCACCAGCTTCCGCACGTCCAGCGCCGCGGAGGCAATGCTTCCGTCTCCTAGCCTCTTGCATGCCAGCAGCTTTCCCTTCCGGTCCAGACACAGCTGGTAGATGACCTCGTTCCGCTCCCCGTCAAACCGTTCCATCAGATAAGCGCCCGCCCGCGGCGCGGAGTTGAGGATCAGGTCCTGCCGTTCGGCGTCTGCCAGACGAGCCTTGCTGCACAGACGGGGCACCAGCTTCAATAAAACAGCGGCATGCTCCCCGATTCCGTCGACTTTCTGGAGATCCTCCGCCGGAGCCGCCAGCACGGAGGACAAAGAGCCGTAGCGGTCCATCAGCGCATGGGCAATGGGGTTGGTGTCCCTTCGCGGGATCGCATAGTACAGCAGCAGTTCCAGCGCCTCATGGTCGGCAAACTGCTCCAGTCCGCCCTCGAGAAAACGGCGGCGCATATGCGCCCGATGTCCATCATGAATCCCCACGTTGTCTGCCACCTCATCTTGATTTGCAGTTTTGAGTGCTGATTTTCTTGAATATCTCATTATATCACGCCCCCGTCCCGGTCACAAGTGTTTTTCCAACCGGAAACTTCTTTGCTGAAATACGCGGCGCAGGGGGTGTCTGCGGGCGCACGGGGCACGGGATGATATGTTACGATACAATATAAAATAAATCATTCATTTTGATTGTTTAAAAAATTGGAATCATAAAAGGAAAACAGTGGATAGTCCGGTGTAATGCTGGATTAATTGTTACAGTCACGTTACAAAATAGCATCAACAATTGACTTTCCGGAGAAGGGCGTGGTATCATCATCCTGCAAAGCGGGAAACGCAATGGATATCGCCGGCATAGATACAGGGTCGGCTAGCCACTGTATGTGGGCCGGGGAGCTTCCGGCACGGGACCTGCTTTGACAACGCAGGCGGACGCATCCGCCAAATTCAAAAGGAGGAAACCCAAATGAAGAAGTTCCTTTCTCTGGTACTGGCTCTGGTAATGACCATGTCTCTGGTCACTGTCAGCGCCGGCGCCAAGGGCTTCACGGATGACAGCAAGATCCAGTACAAAGAAGCTGTCGACGGGATGTCCGCAGCGAAGGTTGTCGAGGGTGATTCCGAAGGCGCCGTCCGTCCCGACGCCCCCCTGACCAGTGGC
>JAPFEH010000074.1 GCA_026169195.1 Dysosmobacter sp.
CTCTACGACCTTTTGCTTAAACTCTGCTGTGTACCGTTTGTTTGGTATCCCTTTTGGCATAAATAAAGCACCCCATTTGTTATTCAGTATACCATACTGTCTAACAAATGGGGTGCAGTTCACTTTGGCCTCTCCCGCTTTCATTTTGATATCCCTTTTCAGATACGTGTTGCTAACTTCGTCATTTTGACTATGCCTTGAAACGGACATGAAGGTATTGTATAATGAAAATCGCGAAAAGGAGGGGTAAGATATGTCCGCAATGATCGAAAAAGCAATTTATCAAGGCATTGGGGCTTTTTCTTATTGTTTGTAATACTCCCTGCGGCGCTCATCTTCTTTGGATATTTGGTATACATTGCAGTAATGACTATCAAAGAAATAAGAAAGAAGTGAACACATCAATGTTTAAGGCCATCTCAAAGCTTGAGATGGCCTTTTGTATGCTTTGACAAGAGATCTGGAAAACCATCATTTAGCAATACAAATCGAAAACGGGGTATTTTGATCTGGCAGACGCTTGTTTCTTTCCGGCTCACGGCTCTCCGCTTTCAAACAGCGGCGTGGAAAGATAGCGGTCTCCCGTGTCAGGCAGCAGCACCACGATGGTTTTGCCCTCATTTTCCGGTCGGGCAGCCAGTTCCATGGCGGCCCACAGCGCCGCGCCGGAGGAGATTCCCACCAGAACCCCCTCCATGCGGCCCAGCTTCCGGCTGGCCTCATAGGCATCCGCCTCCGTGACAGGAATGACCTCATCGTAAACATCGGTGTGCAGCACTTCCGGCACAAAGCCTGCGCCGATGCCCTGAAGTCCATGACTGCCGGCCGTTCCTCCGCTGAGGACGGGAGAGCCGGCAGGCTCCACTGCCACCACCCGCACAGCAGGATTCCGTTCTTTCAAATACGCTCCGGTTCCGGTGATGGTGCCGCCGGTCCCCACTCCTGCCACAAACACATCCACCTGCCCGTCTGTATCCGCCCAGATTTCCGGACCGGTCGTGCGGCGGTGGGCTTCCGCGTTGGCAGGATTGACAAATTGACCGGGAATCAGACTGTCTGGGATCTCTACCGCCAATTCCTCCGCTTTGGCAATGGCGCCCTGCATCCCCTCCGCGCCCGGAGTCAATACCAGCTCCGCGCCGTACGCCGCCATGATCCGGCGGCGCTCTACACTCATGGTTTCCGGCATGACGATGATGACGCGATATCCGCGGGCAGCGGCCACAGAGGCAAGGCCAATGCCCGTATTGCCGGAGGTCGGTTCAATGATGACGGAACCCGGCTTCAATACGCCCCGCTTTTCCGCATCATCCAGCATGGCCTGCGCCACCCGGTCTTTTACGCTTCCGCCGGGATTCAAATACTCCAGCTTCGCCAGAACTCTGGCTTTCAAGTGCGCCTCCCGCTCCATGCGGCAAAGCTCCAGCAGCGGAGTCCCGCCAATCAGCTGCTCTGCAGCCGTATAGATTCTGCCCATCATTCCACACTCCTTTTTTCATATATTCGCAGACCTTCCAACAGGTCTAAACATGGAATGGACGGATTATAGCCTCTTCTCTCCTGCTTGTCAAGCCGTTTTTCCGCCCAGCAGGCGCTTACAGCGGACCGCCTCCCTTTCGTTTCATATATAACAACGGATAGGGATTTCCCTGTTCGTCAAATTCCGTCCTCTTATAAACCTCGAATCCCATGTGCGCATAAAAGCCCTGTGCCAGCGGATTCTGCTCATTGACCGCCAGCCGGCTGACCCCATCATGCTCCATGCCAAATCGCAGCAGCTGCCCGCCAATGCCCTGTCCTCTCTTTTCCGCCGAAACAAACAGCATCTCCAGCATCCTGTCCGCAATCCCAATGAAGCCTGCCGGAGTTCCGTCCTCCTGCTCCGCGACCACCAAAACAGGAACCTCCCGGAGCGCCTGCGGCACATACTGCCGAATATTCCTGATCTCTTCATCCGACAAAAAGAGATGCGTCGCCCTCACAGCGCTTTCCCATACGGTCAACAGGCGTTCGATCAACGCATCCTCTCTGTTTGTTACCTCTTTGATCTGCAAATAAAATTCCTCCTCAGAGTCTGGAATATTACCGGCCGCTCAGCTCTGCCGCAATCAATGCCTCCGCGATTTCAAAAGCAGCCAGCCTTCTTTCTGCCAGCGTGATTTGAGAACGGTACCGCTGAGGGTCCTCCTTATGTTCCAGCGTTTTGATGACCGCCCGCAATTTATGCAGAAGGGAGTCGATCTGCCGCTTGGCTTCCGTCAGTTCTTCCCTGCTGTATTCCATATGCCTCCTCTTCAACTGTCTCTTATCCAAAAAGCGACCCGCCGTGCAGTCTCCTGAACCGCACGGCGGGTCGCTGCTGATGTTCACCGGATGTTTTTATCCTTCCTGTCGGGGAAGCTCCGCCTGCGGCGCCGCTCCCGTCAGCTGCAGCGTTACAGTCAGCACCTCGCCGTCTCTCCAGAGGGTCACCGTCAGGCTGTCTCCTTCGTAGAGCTGCCGCCGCACCCGCAGCAGATCCTGACTGGTGGTCAGCGGCTCTCCGCCTGCCGTCAGCAGAAAATCTCCCTTGCGAATTCCCGCCAGATCACCGGCGCCGCCGGCTGTCACGGATTCCACACGCAGCCCCCAGACGCCCTCAGATGCCTCTTCGGCAAGCCGCATCACCGATACGCCCAGCAGCGGCTCAGGCCGGACCTCGCCGAATGTCAGCAGATCATTGACCAGCCGCTCCATGGAGGCGGTTGGAATGGCAAAGCCCAGTCCCTCAATGTTGGAGTAGCGGGACGTCATTTTAATCACATTGATCCCGACCACCTGACCGGAGGCGTTGATCAGCGGCCCTCCGGAATTTCCGGAATTCAGCGCGGCATTGGTCTGAATCAGCGTCATGGTCCGTCCGTCCACCCACACGTCCCGATTGATGGCGGAGACGATCCCGTCCGTCAACGTCCCCCGCAGCTCCACGCCCAGAGGATTGCCGATGGCGTACACCGGATCTCCCACCGTCAGCTGATCGGAATCTCCAAATTCCGCGGCAGGAAGCCCCTCTGCCTCCACCTTTAAAACCGCCAGATCGCTGTCGGGATCTCCGGCTACATACCGGGCCTCCAGCATAACGCCTGTGTCAAACGAAACATAGCAGGCAGAGCCCCCTGCCAGCACATGGTGATTGGTGACCACATAACCGTCCTGTGTGAAGACCACGCCGGTCCCCACCGACATGGAGTTCTCACCCAGCTCTGCCATGATCGTCACCACCGAGGGATTCACTTGGCGGTAGATTTCCTGTGCCGTCAGGACTTCGTCCCGTTCCGGAGCCAGCTCCAGCCGGACGCCCTGCCCTGTCGGGCTGGTGGGAATGGTGATGGTACCGCCGCTCTCCGTTTCCCAATCCGGCTCCCACATGGCTTCCTCCGGCATCATGCGCCACTCCGCCAACAGGCGCGCGCCGATGCCCAGCAGCGCCGCCGCCAGCAGACAGCCCAGAAAAATCCACAGTCCCTTCCTGCTCTTCCGTTTCACCGGCGCTTTGGCTGCCGGTGCTTTGGACCCGGGCAGCGGACGGGTGTAAACCTCCACTACCTCCCGGGGGTCCGGCTGCCGGTAGACCTCCACGATCTCGCGGCAGCAGGTATCACGTTCTTCCATGCATCCTCATTCCGTGCTCAGTGAGAACATAAAGGTGGTCACCCCGTCCTCGCTGGTCACATTGATTTCTTCCTTATGCTGGGCCAGAATCGTTTTGACGATATACAGGCCCAGACCGTATCCATCCTTGTCCTCGCTGCGGGACTTGTCGCTTTTGTGGAACCGCTCAAACAGCAGCGGCAGCTCCTCTGCCGGAATGGTGTCTCCCCGATTCCGCACCGTGACCCGCGCCTTCCCGTCCATGACGGCAATGCCCAGATACAGCGTGGAGCCTTCCCGCGCAAACTTGGCGGCATTCTCCAGCAGATTGTAGATCACCTGTGTGATCATGTCATTGTCGCCCCGCACCAGAATCGGCTCTTCCGGAATGTCCGCATCCACATCCAGATGGCGGTCATTGATCTTTTTCTCCATGGAGATCAGCACCCGTCGCATACTCTCGCACACATCGAAATGGCTGCCGCTCCGCAGGGGATCCATCACCTGCAGCTGGCTCACATCCAGCATCCGGCGCACCAAACGGCTCAGGCGGCGGCTCTCGTTGGAGATGATCTGGAGATACTGCCGCTCATTCTCCGGCGGGATCGTGCCGTCCAGAATTCCGTCGGTATAGCCGGCGATGGTGGTCATGGGGGTCTTGAGCTCATGGGAGATGTTGGCGATAAACTCCCGCCGCTGGCGCTCCGTCTGCTGAAGGCTCTCCGCCATGTTGTTGAAGGAGGCCGCCAGCTCCCCGATCTCATCGCCCCGTCCATAGTCGTTCATACGGATGTCGAAATTCCCCTCAGCATACTGACGGGTCGCCTGCGCCATCTCCCGAATGGGCTGGATCTGCCGCATGGTGGTGACGGAAGACGCCATAAAGGAGATCATCAAAACCACAAACGCCGTCAGGAAAAAGAGACCGATGAAGCCCTGCCACATACTGTCCAGCGAGGTGGTCGCCGCCACGGCAAACACTTCCCCCACCACAATGCCGGTATTGGGGCTCACCGCGGGCACGCCCACCACGAACCGCCGGTTGGGGTACAATCCGTCCAAATCATCCCGTCGGGCCGCTTCCCCCTCTGCCATGACCTCACAGGTCATTTCCTCCGGCATGGTGATGACCCGACCCTCCAGCTGGCTGTCCGTTGTCAGCAGCACATGACCTTCCGTATCGCAGATCAGGAAATGGACATCTGACACCGCTGCGGCAAAGGTGGCCAGCTGCTGAAAATCCCGATCATTGCGCAGCTCCTCCATATCCAGATACCGTCCGCTTTCCAGATAGCTGACGGACAGCTGACTCAGGATCTTGGCGCGGCCGCCGATCTCCTCACTCTTTTGGTCCCGTGCATAATTATAACTCAGAGAAAAGAAGGACGCCCCCAGCAGCAGCAGCGTCAGCGCCACCATTCCCACCGTCACCAGCATATGCCGCCAGTAAAGGCCCCGGAACCGGTTTTTCAGCCGTTTCATGCTTCCGCCTTCTCCGGCTTTGTGCCGGTCAGCTCAAATTTATAGCCCACGCCCCAAACCGTCTTCAAGGCCCATTGGCTGCTGACATTTTCCACTTTCTCCCGCAGGCGCTTGATGTGGACATCCACCGTGCGGCTGTCGCCAAAATAGTCAAAGCCCCAGACCTCATCCAGCAGCTGGTTCCGGGTATAGACCCGGTTGGGCGTTGCCGCCAGATGATACAGCAGTTCCAGTTCCTTCGGCGGCGTATCCACCTTTTTGCCGTCCACGATCAGCTCATAAGAATCCAGATCAATGACCAGCTTGTCAAAGGTCAGGCGCTTGCTGGTGTCATTGGGGATCTCAGTCCGCCGCAGCACAGCGTTGATGCGGGCGATCAGCTCCTTCATTTCAAACGGCTTGACGATATAGTCATCCGCCCCCATCTCCAGCCCCTGAATCCGGTCAAACACCTCGCTTTTGGCCGTCAGCATGATAATGGGGACCTTGCTGGTCTCCCGGATCTTGGCACAGACAGCCCAGCCGTCCATCACCGGCAGCATGATATCCAGCAAAATCAAATCCGGAATCTCCGCTTGAAATTCCTCGATTGCCCGACCGCCGTCGCCGGCCATCCGCACATCAAACCCTTCCTTCACCAGATACATCTGGATCAGGTCGGAGATATTCCGATCATCTTCCACCACCAGAATCTTACGTCCCATGGCGCTTCCTCCCAGCTTTGTATAAGTTCTCTTCTATTATACTCCGGGATCGTCCCGGATGTTGAATATTCTGTAAAATTTATGCAGTCTCTGTCCATGCAAGACACCGGCTGCCGCCGGAAACCGCGCTGGACAGCAGGCTCCGCAGCCCCTGCGCGCTTACGCGGTCCGCCAGCCAGATGCTGATTCCGTCCTCTCTGCGTCCCATGATCTGCCGCAGAAGGCCGGATGCGTTGGAGGAGCTGCGCAGCTCATAAGCGGACCGGTCCAGATCCGGACGCAGACAACGGTATCCCGCCTCCTCCAGCCGTTGGAGAAGCTGCTCTTCACCGCCCTCCACCCGTGCCAGACGGGTTCTGCCGCAGGTAGCCCGTTCCAGCGCGCGGTTTCCAGCCTCGAGCTGTTCCTCCACACTCCGTTCCGGATCTCTCGCATCCGCCAGAATCCCGATGCTCTGGCCGGTGGCCGTCATACGGCGCAGCAGATCCCCCTGCTCCTGTAAAAACTGCGGCGTGCAGAAAAAGGTCCCCTGAACGCCATAACGGTCCAAGGCGTCCAGCAGCGGCGCAGTCGTCTCACCGGCGGTCATACAGAGATAGAGACGCTTGCCGCCCATGTCCTCCTCTTCCCCGGGTGCCTGCGGCGTTGTATCATCCGGTGTCTGCGCCTGCTCCCTGCTTTTGAGATATTCCTCATAGCGCAGGGCGATCACAGACGCAGCCGCATTCACAAAATACTTTTCCGACAGGATATACCCCGTCTCCCGAATCCACACCAGTTCCCCCCGGAAGGTCTTGCCGCCGGCCGTCCTGCCGGAAATTTTTGTCACGCTGTATTGCAGCCCGAAAAAATCCGACACCATCGACGCCGGAACAAATATCTGTCCATTGCGGTACACGGCGCCGGGATAGCTGCGCTGTCCCTTACCGTCCACGGCGAAATCGTCGCCCACTCCAAACATCAAAACGCGGTCGTCGCCCCGGTACAGGATCCCGATTTTCTCCTTTTCCGCATAGACATAGGAGATCCGTCCCTCATTGCGCAGCACGTCGGCAAAGATGGCGGCCGGAACGTAAAGATACCCGCCCTTCCAGAAGGGCATGGTACTGTCAGACATCGGCAGGACATTTTCCCCCGCAGCCACAAAATACACATAATCGGCAGCCTGCGTCTGCGGCGGCACGGTCATCTGCAGCATCAGCAGCACACAGCACAGCAGCGCCGCGATCCTTCGTTTCATGGCAAATCCCCCTTCCGCCTGTATTGATCGTTTTATTTTATCACATCTCAGCCGGCCTTGTAAAGCCGCCGCGCCGCCGCAAAACAGAGCCGGCAGACCCCCAACAAGTCTGCCGGCTGCTGCCGCCTTTCCAGCGTTTCCGCTCTGCGTTTTCTGTTGTCAGCGCTCCCGACGTCCGGGCTGTGCGGTCCATGCGCTGTGGTCGGTGTGGAGCAGATGGTGTGACTTTTCACCCAAAGGCTTTTTCAAATAGTTCCGGTACAGAGCCTGCACATCCGGATTCTCGTGTGAAAAACGGACGGGCGCCTTGGCATCCAGCTTCCACAGCTGGCTGCAGCGTGCAGCTGCCAGCTCCTCCCCCTCCCGAATCGGCTGGCCGCCGCCTCCGGCACAGCCGCCGGGACACGCCATGACTTCCACAAAATCATATTCTGCCGCGCCGCTGTCCACAGCCTCCATCAGTCTGCGGGTATTGGCAAGTCCGCTGACCACCGCAACCCGAACCTTTCCGGCGCCGGGAATGTCAAAGGCAGCCTCCCTCCACGGCTTACCGCTCCGCACCTGACGGAACGCGTCCGGATCCGGATTTTCTCCGGTGACCAGATAGTAGGCGCTTCTTAGTGCAGCGTCCATGACGCCGCCGGTGGCTCCGAAAATCACCGCCGCGCCGGTACTTGTGCCCAGCGGACTGTCAAACGGTTCCTCGTCCAGCTCCGCAGGTACGATGCAGTCGCTGCGGAACAGCCGGCACATTTCCCGGGTGGTCAGCACCACATCCACATCCGGATCGCCGCAGGCGTCCTTCATGGTGGGCAGCTCGCTCTCCGCCTTTTTGGCAGAGCAGGGCATCACCGACACCACACAAAGCTTGTGGGGGTCGATCCCCTTCTGTTGGGCAAAATAGCTCTTCGCCACAGCGCCGAACATCTGCTGCGGGGATTTTGCCGTGGAAAGATTTTCCGTATAAGCGGGAAACTCCGTTTTCAAAAAGCGGACCCAGCCCGGACAGCAGGAGGTGAACATGGGCCAGCGGTATTTGCCCCTGTGGGTAAAGCGCTCAATGAACTCGCTTCCCTCTTCCATGATGGTCAGGTCTGCTGCAAAGTTGGTGTCGAATACATAGTCAAATCCCAGCCGCTTCAATGCCGCCACCATGCGGCCGGTGGTCCCCTGCCGGGGGCTCATGCCGAACTCCTCGGCCCATGCGGCACGCACGGCGGGAGCCACCTGCACGACCGTGGTGATCTCCGGATCCGCCAGCGCCCGCAGGACCCGGTTGGTATCGTCCCGAACCGTCAGGGCGCCTGTGGGACAGTGGGTCACGCACTGTCCGCAAAAAACGCAGGCTGTGTTTTTCAGCGAGCGGTTGTAGCTCACGTCCACCGTTGTGCGGGAACCGGTGCCAACCACGTCCCAGATGTGCATTCCCTGAATCTTGTCGCACACCTGAATACAGCGCATACATTTGATGCACTTGCTGGCCTCCCGGACGATCGGGGTGCTCAAGTCCACATTGGATCGCTCCGGCTGTACCCGATAAGGCTGGTAATGGATATTCAAATCATTGGCCAGCGTCTGCAGCTGACAATTTCCGCTGCGGACACAAACGGTGCAGTTGGAATTATGCTGGCTGAGGATCAGCCGCAGGTTGGTCTTGCGGGCCTGCCGGACCCGCGGGGAATTGGTCTGGATCACCATGCCCTCTTCCACCTCTGTATTGCAGGCAGGCAGCAGGCGGTTGATGCCCTCTGCCTCTACCACGCAGACACGACAGGCGGCGATCTCGTTGATATCCTTCAAAAAGCACAAATGCGGAATGGGAATGCCCGCTTTTCCGGCCGCCTCCAAAATGGTGGTACCCTCGGGGGCGGACAATTCCTGATCGTTGATCTTGAAGTTTACCATGTTTCCACACGTCCTCCCTTGAAAATACCGTAGCCAAAGTGGTCACACCGCAGGCAGCGGGCAGATTCCTGACGGGCCTCCTCCTCTGTCATGCCGCATTCGATGCAGCAAAAGTCCTGCTTTCGCTCACCGGCATCCCGTTCGGCCGGATCCACTCTGCCCTGCGCCTGCAGTCCCCTGATCTGAGCCGCAGGCACACTGACATCCACTTTGATCTCATGGTTGAATCCCAAATACTCATCAATGTTGGCCGCAGCGGCTTTGCCTGCCGCAATGGCCCGGATCACGGTGGCGGGTCCGGTGACGCAGTCTCCGCCTGCGAACACCCCCTCCATATCGGGGATCTCCGTGCTGGGATTGGCGGCCAGTGCGCCGCCCCGCTGCACTTTGATGCCGCTTTCCTCCAGCCCGCGGGATTCAATGCCCTGACCGATGGCCACGATCACGGTATCGGCCGGAATCCGCAGCGGCTCCGCCTTCGCGGTCTCCGGCCGCGGGCGGCCCGCCTTGTCCATGGCGCCGATGATCTGAGGCTGGGTCCACAGCGCCGTCACATGGCCGTTTTCACCGGCCTCGATCCGCAGCGGTGCCTGCAATGTCAGCACCTCGGCGCCCTCCGCAATGGCCCCCTCCACTTCTTCCCGCTGCGCTGTCATATCCTCCTGACGGCGGCGGTAAACGCAGGTCACCTTCCGGGCGCCCAGACGGATGGCGCTGCGGGTGACGTCCATAGCGACGTTTCCGCCGCCGATGACAACCACATTTTTTCCGGTAAAATCAGGCATTTCTTCATCCCCGATTCCCCGCAGCATCTCCACGGCGGAAATGACTCCCTCGCTGTCCTCGCCCTCGATGCCGGTTTTCTTGTCCGTCTGCGCGCCGATGGAAATGTACAGGCAGTCATGCTCCTGCCGCAGCTGATCGAAGGTCACGTCCCGTCCCACCTTCACGCCGGTATGGACCTCGATCCCCAGCGAGAGGATGGAGTTGATCTCCCCGTCCAGTTTTTCTCTGGGAAAGCGGTAGCTGGGAATGCCGTAGCGCATCATCCCGCCCAAGCGGGCCTGCTCTTCGTAGACCGTGACCTGATGCCCCATCAGCGCCAGATAATATGCGGCGGAAAGACCACCCGGACCGCCGCCGATGATGGCAACGGATTTGCCGGTGGAAGGCGCCTTCTGCGGCTGGGGCACCTCCCCTGCCTGATCTACGGCATACCGCTTCAGCCCCCGGATATTGATGGCATCATCCACCATATTGCGGCGGCAGCGGGCCTCGCAGGGATGTTCGCAGATGTAGGCGCAGGCCGTCGGGAAGGGATTATCCTTCCGGATAAGCCGGACGGCATCTGCGCAGCGGCCCTCGTTCACCAGGGAGATATAGCCGGGAATGTCCACTCCGGCAGGGCACAAGGCAACGCAGGGAACTGGATTGCGCAGGGACCCCAGACAGCGGTGATGCAGGATGTGCTCCTCATAATCGTCCCGGAATCCCCGCAGCCCCATCAGCACCAGCTGCGCCGCGTCGATCCCGATGGCACAGTCCGCCGTGTCTACGATGACCCTCGCCGTCGTCTCGATCCGGCGGAGAATGCTGATATCCGGCTCTCCCTCCAGAACCTCGCGGATCATATCCGACAGCTGCGCCAGTCCAATGCGGCAGGGAACGCACTTTCCGCACGTCTGCGCCTGACACAGATTCAGAAAATTCAGCGCCATATCCACTGGGCACAATCCCGGAGGACTGGCGGCGATCCGCCGTTCCATGTTGCGATACAGCTGTTCTACAATGGCCTGCGCCTGACTGGGCGTCTTGACCTCCAATCTGCTCATAAACCGGACCTCCTTCTGACAGGTACCGCCGCCTCCCCGACAGCGGGGAGCGATACTGTAAATATGCCTGTAAGTATAACGCAACCGTTGCGCAAAAACAAGCGGGATCAAAAAGTTATTTTTGTGTCAAAAAAAGTTTGTTATTTCTCAGACAACAGCCCGCAAAAATGACCAGTCCGTTTGGACTGGTCATTTTATGAAAGTCAATTTCAAATTTCTCCCCTGTCAAATGATCCGGCAGTGGTATGCCCTCTTTTACAGGTGATGATCCCGCAGAAGGCGTTTGGCCTGCTCCCACAGTTCATCGCTGACGTCCTGTATGGCGACCACCCTTTCCACCAGCTCCGGCAGCGCCTTTACGACCTCCGCCTCCACCAGCGTCTCATTGGTCAGATCCGCAGAGGGGCATCCCGCGCACTGACCCAGCAGCTTGACATACAGCGTCTTTCCCTCCAGCCGGTCCACCTGAATCTCTCCTCCGTGGGCCCGCAGGGAGGGACGCACTTTCTCCTCCAGCACCGTCTCGATCTTCTTCAACGCTTCACTCATGGCTCTGTTCCTCCTGTTCTGCCGCTCTGGCGGCGGCAATGTCTTCCTTGATGCGGCGTCGGGTGTCGTCAAACAGCAGCTCCTTGTTGTGGCGGAAATAGGCGTCACAGCCGAAGTTCTCCACAAACCAGCTGGTATCATATCCGGCAGTGATCTCCGTCACAAACAGCACCAGCTCCTGACTCTGGGCAAAGGTCTGCTCCAGAAAGCGGAACGCATGGTCAAAACGGGCAGAGGCGTCCTCCGCCAATGCCTTCCGTTTGTCCACTTCTTCCCCGAACCAGTTCCGGACCGCCGCCATCGCCTGCTCAGCTCCGGCAATATCTTCCTTCGCCAGCCGCTGGCGGTAGGACTCCAGCGCGTTGATCTCCCGCAGCCGCAGATCCCGGTTCTCCCGCTCCAGCTGTCCCGCCTCCTTGGCGTACCGAAGCTGTTCCTGCCGCTGCCACACCAACTGACCCAGCACCGCCTGCGGCTCCGCGCCGTCGCCGGTCTTGGCCTTGAAGTCCAGCAGCGCCCCGTGGAGCGCCGCTGTCAGCGCGTCCTGTTGGCGGGTCCTGCGGGCCGCCTCTGCCAACCGGCTTAAAAGCATTCCCATCACGGACAGCTTCTCATCAAAGGGCGCTTCCCGCAGCTCCAGCATGGTGATATTCTGCCATCTGCCTGTCAGGATGTCCTCCACATGGTAGGTCCGCTGGTACTTTTCGTAAAGCTCCAGATAGTTTGCAAAATCCCGGGCCACCGGCGGCAGCTGAATGTACTGGCCGATCACCTCCCGGTCCACCCGAAGGCCCAGCCGTTCATAGGCAAAAATCAGCTCGCTGAGATCCTCCCAGCCCCGCGCCGTAGCAAACTGCAATCCGTCTACCGTGGTCTCGATGCGGTAAAAATTTTCTTTCCGGATATCCAAATAGGACACCACTGCCCCGTGGATTCCCTTGCGGCGGGCATATTCCTTCCACACCGAGAAGTCCTCTTCCACATCCATGCGCTTGACCCGATCCAGCGTCACCACGTCAAAGTCCCGCACAGACTTGTTGTATTCCGGCGGATTGCCCGCCGCCGCAATGAGCCATCCCTCCGGCAGACGCTGGTTTCCGAAGGTCTTGCACTGCAAAAACTGCAGCATCATGGGCGCCAGCGTCTCGCTGACGCAGTTGATCTCATCCAGAAACAGGATGCCCTCCTTCAACCCCGTCCTTTCCATCAGCTCATAG
This sequence comes from Dysosmobacter sp., assembly GCA_026169195.1. GTDB lineage: Bacteria > Bacillota > Clostridia > Oscillospirales > Oscillospiraceae > Oscillibacter. Next base: position 12,560 of record JAPFEH010000074.1, read on the forward strand.
ACGGAGGCCAGAATCTCGCTCATGGTATACTCCGTGACGGAGCATTCCTTTCCGCCGTAGGTGCGCTTTTCAATGAAGGGCAGGCCGATGGCGCTCTGACGGGTATGATGGGTGATCGTATAAGCCACCAGTCCCACGCCGGTTTCTGCGGCGATCTGCTCCATGATCTGGGTTTTGCCGATGCCCGGAGGCCCCATCAGCAGCACCGGCCGCTGGCGGACGGCGGGGATCAGGTAGTTGCCCAGCTCGTCCTTTGCCAAATATGCTTTCAGGGTATTGGTGATCTCCTGTTTTGCCTGTTTGATATTCATATCCGTAACTCCTCACAACTGGGGTAATTCTTCCAAGTCGATCTCATCCGCCTCGTCAGCGTCCCGAAGCGCCTTTTCCAGCCTCGGTGCGTCCAGCACCAGACGGATCGCCCACGGGGGCATTTTCACCGACAGGGGCGGCTCCTCCAGCAGCACAAACGCTACATCGTAAGGCGGGCGCTTTTGGGGATAAATGCCCATGCCGTCGGTGAAGTAGATCAGGCCCCGCAGGCTGGTAAAGGCGCCCTCCTTCTGCAATCGGGCCACGTGTTCAAAAACCGGACGGAAGTCCGTGGCGCTGCCGCCCACCAGATCAAACCGCTCCATGTACTGCTTCAAGTCCTCCAAGTCATGGATCACCGTGTCGGCGCGCACCTGATCGTCACACTGGATCACCCGGATGTTCACCTTGCGGGTGAAGGTTCCGGTGCTGCGCAGAATGCCGTAGGTACAGGTCAGAAACTGCCGCACCAGCTCTCCGGAGGTCGACATGGAGGTGTCCACGGCGATCACAAAATCCTCGATCCGCTTCTCTTCCTTTGTCTCCGGCGGCTCCACCAGCGGCAGATTGCCGTAAAGCCGCAGCCCGTAGGTATAAAAAATATAGTCAAAGGAATCCCCGTCCACCGCCAGCACCTCCCGCGGCACGGCAAACCGCCGCAGAAAGGCCCGGTAATCCACATCATCCCGATTTGCCACGCGCACCTGCTCCAGCACCGCTTCGCCGCCGGTTCCCTGATCGGCCAGCACCGTCTCCATGGCGGTCTGGGTCCGGTCGGACATCCCCCGCCACTTTTCATCCTGCCGCTGGGACTGCTGCTGATCCTCCTGCTGTTCCGGGTCCCAGAGACCGTGGTCATCCGCCAGAAACTGCCGCTGCAGCTGGGCGATCCGGTATTCCGGCAGCGCCATCCGCAGCAGCTGCCGGTAGATCCCTTCCGCCGTCAGCACCGGCATGGCACGGCGGCACTCCCCGTAAAATTTCTGTCTGGCAGGGACAGGCCCCTCCTCCAGACAGACATAGTGAAGGCTGTCCAGAATGCTCTCCACCGCCACGTCGCAGGCAAGATCCCACAGCTCCGGAACCTTGCCCCGTTTTTTTGCCAGATGCCGCAGCATACAGTGCAGGATCACGTGGAGGTATGCCCGATTCACCGCCACAGAGCTGCGCAGATACCGCTCTGCCAGCCATGCGCCGTCATAGTAAAGCCGCTCCCCGTCCGTTGCCAGAGACAGCGTCACCCCGCCGCCCGGCTGAAACTGCAGGGCGCACAGCGCCGCATCCAGATAGGGCAGGTTCATATACAATTCGTTGCGGGCCGTCAGCAGGATCTCCTGCCCCACCGCTGTCAGATTTTTTCGTTCTTCCATGACCGTTCCCCGAACCGCGCCGGCAGCGGATGCCGCCGAAGCTCCGGTGCTTTCTTCAAAGATCAAAGGACGCTTCCCGTCCCGCAGGGGTCATCCGGTGCTGCGCTTCCAGCAGTACCGCCAGACTCTCCGTATCTCCCTGTTTCCGGGCAATGCCGCACAGCTCCGCCAGCGGCTCCCGCTCCCAGACGGTACGGGAGAGCAGAAACCGCAGTCCTGCTGCATCCCTGCAGCTGAGCAGCCAGCAGGCCGCCGCCTGCCGGTTGTCCGTAAGGTATGACCAGTACCCCGCCGCTGCCGTCTCCGACAGCTCCAAGGGATACCGCAGCCTCCACCATGCCAGCCGCATGGCGCAGTCCGGATCATATTCCATGCCGAGATACCCCTTCCACAGCTGGTCATAGTCCCGCAGATGAAATTCCTTCCGGGCAAAACAGTGATGATAGGGGTATCCAGCCCCCTGAATCCGGAAATCAAACTGGTGGTGGGGCACGTTTTCCTCAAAAACCTCCGCATACTCCGGAAACAGCACCCGCGCAGTCTCCCCGTTGGCATAAGAAAGCGTCATGTCCAGCTCCCGGGGCAGCTCCCCCGCCAGATCCGCCATCAGCTCTCCCTCATGTCCGGTACAGGTGATCCGGAACGTATCCAGCGTCCGGCAGTTCATCAGGGCGCCGCCGCCCCAATACCGGACCGTGTCTCCCAGTCTCAGTGTTTTCAGCGCCGTGCAGTTGAACAGGGCATAGTCCCCCACCCGTCTCATAGACGCAGGCAGCTGCAAATCCTCCAGCTGCCGGTTGTCCCAGTCCCCGCACGGGGGCCCGCCGGTCACCAGCAGCGCTTCTCCTTCCGGTGCGGGACGCCCCGGCGTCAGGGCGTGGTCTCCCAGCGCCGTCACCGGCAGACCGTCGATCTCCTCCGGCAAAGCCGCCTGCCGGTCGCAGGTCTCCGCCCGCAGGAGGGTCACGCCCTCCGTCTCCCGACGGAACACCAGTTTCCAATTGTTGACGCCGCTGCGCTGTTCCACGGTCCCGCCCCTCCGTTTTCTCTGATTTGTTCTTAATATACCACAGTTCTTCCCGATTTCCTATGTCAAAAGCAACAAAAAGATTTTTCCGGTTTCCTCTTGACAATCCGTATATACTGTGTATACTGTTCATGTACAGTACGAACGGAGGAATTCCATGGAACTCATTATCCGAAATACCGCGGGCCAGCCCATTTACGATCAGATCAGCTCCCAGATCAAAGACCAGATCATTTCCGGAGCACTGACGCCGGGAGAACTGCTTCCCTCCATCCGGGCGCTGGCAAAAGATCTGAAAATCTCTGTCATCACCACAAAGCGGGCTTATGACGAGCTGGAATCGCAGGGCTTTGTGACCACTGTGGCCGGCAAGGGCTGCTTTGTGGCGGAAAAAAATCTGGAACTGATCCGGGAGCAGCAGCTGAAACAGCTGGAAGAACACCTGTCGGCCGCCGCAGAGCTTGCAAAAAGCTGCGGCGTGACCCAGACAGAGCTTACCGAAATGCTCTGCACCCTGTTGGAGGAGGAATCCCAATGAATGCCATCGAACTATCCCATCTTCACAAATCCTTCGGCGACTTCGCCATCCGTGACCTGAGTCTTGCGGTCCCCGGCGGCACCATCTGCGGTCTGGTGGGCGAAAACGGCGCCGGAAAATCCACCACCATCCGGCTGCTGATGGGCGCTTTGCGGCCTGACAGCGGCAGCGCCTCCGTGCTGGGCACGGACGTTTCCTCTCCTGCTTTCCGGGCCGTGAAGGAGGACATCGGCGTGGTACTGGACGAAGCCTATTTCCCCGAATCCCTGCATGCCATGCAGGTGGGAAAGATCCTCTCAGCCACCTACCGCCAGTGGGATCAGGCGCTCTATGAACACTATCTCGCCCGTTTCAGCCTGCCGGAGAAAAAGCCCTTCAAGGATTACTCCCGTGGAATGCGGATGAAGCTGGCCATTGCAGCCGCATTGAGCCACCGGCCCAAGCTGCTGGTGCTGGACGAAGCCACCGCCGGACTGGACCCCATCGCCAGAGACGAGATTCTGGATCTGTTCAATGAATTTACCCGGCAGGAGGATCACACGATCCTGATCTCCTCCCATATTCTGAGTGATTTGGAAAAGCTGTGCGATTATATCGCCTTTCTCCACCAAGGGCAGCTGCTCTTCTGTGAGGAAAAGGACACGCTGCTGGAGCGGTACGGTCTTTTCACAGACTCTCAGGAAAATCTGGACTGTTTCCAGCCGGAGGCGGTCATTGCCGCGGAACGCAACAGCTACGGCGGCGTCCGTGCCCTTGTGCGGCGGGATATGGCCCCTGCCGGCTTCCAAATGGAAAAACCCTCCGTGGAGGATATTGTGCTGTTTCTGGTGAAAGGAGCGAAGAACGCATGAAAGCGCTGATCTTAAAGGATTTTTATGTTCTGTGGCGGCACTTCCGCTATTTTCTGGCACTGCTGCTGATTTTTTCCGTCATTCCCAAATCCTTCTCCGCCACATTCATCGTGATCTATGCCGGTATGCTGCCCTATTCCGCCATGGCCTACGACGAGCGCAGCAAATGGGAGCAGCTGGCCGCCATGCTGCCCTATTCCAACCGCGACATTGTCTTGAGCAAATATGTGTTCGGCTGGCTGTGCACACTGGCGGCAGCCGTTCTCTCTCTGGGCCTGCAAGCCCTCGCCTCCAGCCTCTGGAGCGCGCTGCTCAGCCCCGATTTCCGGGTGACGGCGCTGGCGGTCTGCTCCGCCTGCTGCATTCTGGCCCTGACGCTGCCGATGATGTTCCGTTTTGGTGTGGAAAAGGGCCGTATGGTCATGTTTCTGATGATCTTTCTGGTCTGCGGCTCCGCCGGCATTCTTAACGCGATGGTGGAAGCCGCCGACCACAGCAGACTGGTGTTCCCCGTTCTGGTCGTGGCGGGTCTGCCGGCTGTTGCGCTGGTCCTCACCGCCGTCTCCATCCCGCTCTCCCTCCGCTTTTATCTTGCCCGTCAGCAGTGATCCCCGCTGACGCGGGCAGCCCCTGCGCAGGTCTCTGTTTTCCGCGCTGTCCCCAACTTTCGACTTGCCGCGCCGCAAAGGCCGTGATATAATCATCACGACAATCCTTTGCCGCTTCCGGCAAAGCTCCGTGAGCCGATGTCCGCCGACCGTCAGCAAACCGTTCCGGTGCGAATGCTGCTTCCATATCTGAAAGGGCTTTTCGTCTGTGGCGTGCAGGGGACAGGCCCTTTCTTTTCTTTCGATCAATGATGATACGAGGTGGTCCTTATGAAAACAGGTCTGGTGCTGGAGGGCGGCGCCCTGCGCACGATTTTTTCCGCCGGAGTGTGCGACGCGTTTTTGGACGGCGGGCTGCCCATGCCGGATTATACCATCGGCGTTTCCGCCGGAATCGCTTACGGCGTCAGCTATCTTTCCAAACAGAGCCGGCGGAATCTGACGCTGGTGACGACCTATGCCAACGACCCCCGCTACATGGGCGTGCGGAACCTGCTGGACCGCCGCAACCGCGCCTACTTCGGGCTGGAATTTTCTTATGAAACCATTCCTGAGCGGCTGCTGCCTTTTGATTATGATACCTTTGACGCCTATCCCGGCACTGTGGAGGCCGTGGTGACCAACGTGGAGACCGGACAGGCAGAATATCTCCCCGTCCCCCGGCGGGATTCTCCCAATCTGGTGCTGGAGGCCACCTGCGCGCTTCCCCTCCTGTTCCCCACCATTGAGGTGGACGGCCGCCCCTATCTGGACGGCGGCTGCTCCGACCCCATTCCATGGAAGCGTGCCTTTGAAGCGGGCTGCGACCGGGTGGTGGTCGTTCTGACCCGGGAGCGCAGCTACCAAAAAGACGCGGACCGCTCCTTCCCCATGATCCGCCGCGCCTTCCGCCGCCATCCGGCTTTTGTGGAGACCATGCGCACCCGTGCCGCCCGGTACAACGAAAGCCGCCGGGAGCTGTTCCGGCTGGAGCAGGAGGGCAACGTGCTGGTGATCGCGCCGGAGGACACGCTGGGCTGCTCCCGCACGGAGCGGGATCTGGAGATCCTGCGGGCGCTGTGGCAGGAGGGATACTTCTCCGGACGGCGCTGCGCCGAGGATGTCCGTGCATTATGGACAAAAGACAGCTGAGCTTTTCTTTCTCTCTTTTTCAGAAACGGCGCCGGAAGCGGCGCCGTTTTTGCGCTTTTCCTTTCTGAAATTAACGCCGTTTTTACATTTCCGCCAGTTTCCCGGGTCTGACTGCGTAAATTTTCTTGGTTTTTCCCGAAAACTTCACATTTGTTCATTCCGCCGCTTCTCAATTCTCCATTTACCCGATATAATAGAATTGCAACATTTTGTTGACATCACATCTCCCCCCTTCCGGGGAGATCGGATCAGGAGCATCGGCATGGACATTTTTTCTGTCTTTACCCTTTGCGGCGGCCTTGCTTTCTTTCTCTATGGCATGACAACCATGTCCAAAAGTCTGGAGAAGATGGCAGGCGGCAAGCTGGAACGCATTTTGAAACGCATGACCTCCAACCCCTTCAAGAGCCTGCTGCTGGGCGCGGGCATCACCATCGCCATCCAGTCCTCCTCCGCCATGACGGTGATGCTGGTGGGTCTGGTCAACTCCGGCGTTATGGAGCTGGGGCAGACCATCGGCGTCATCATGGGTTCCAACATCGGCACCACATTGACGGCATGGATCCTGTCTCTGACAGGCATTGAGAGCGAAAGCGTGTTCGTCAACCTCCTCAAGCCCGAAAATTTCTCCCCCGTGATCGCCCTGATCGGCATCATCCTCATCATGGCGTCCAAGAAGCAGCGCCGCCGGGACATAGGCCGCATTATGGTGGGCTTCTCGATTTTGATGTACGGCATGGAGCTGATGAAGGACGCCGTCAGTCCTCTGGCGGATATGCCGGAGTTCTCCAGCCTGCTGACCGCCTTCAACAACCCCCTTCTGGGCGTACTGGTGGGCGCCGTGTTTACCGGCATCATCCAGTCCTCCGCCGCCTCCGTCGGTATCCTGCAGGCGCTGGCCCTGACCGGCTCCATCACCTATGGTATGGCCATCCCCATTATCATGGGACAGAACATCGGCACCTGCGTCACCGCCCTGCTCAGTTCCATCGGTGTCAACCGCAACGCCAAGCGGGTGGCGGTCATCCACATTTCCTTTAATGTGATCGGCACGGCTGTCTGCCTCCTGTTGTTCTACGGTGGAAACATCATCTTCCATTTCCCCTTTATGTCCGCCTCTGTGGGCGCTGTGGGCATCGCCTTGTGCCACACCATTTTCAATGTATTCACCACCATCATTCTGCTTCCCTTCTCCCGCCAGCTGGAAAAGCTGGCGCGGAGGGCGATCCGCAGCGAAACACAGTCCGAGCAGTTCGCCTTTCTGGACCCCCGCCTGCTGCGCACCCCCGGTGTGGCAGTCAGCGAATGCGTCAGCATGACCAACCGCATGGGCGCCCTTGCCCACGAAAACCTGCTGCACGCCATTGCCCAGTTCTCCGGCTATTCCGAATCACGGGAAGCTGAGATCCTTGCCAACGAGGACAAGCTGGACATCTATGAGGACCGGCTGGGCAGCTATCTGGTGGAGGTCTCCCAGCACGGCGTATCCATGGATGATATCCGCACAGTCTCCCGCCTGCTGCACGCCATCGGCGACTTCGAGCGGATCGGCGACCACGCCCTGAACCTGCAGGAATCCGCGCAGGAGCTGCACGAAAAAGGTCTGAGCTTCTCTCAGCCTGCTCAGGCCGAGCTGCAGGTTCTGCTGGCAGCTCTGGAGGATATTATGGACCGCGCCTTCTCCTGCTTCGACGCCGCCAGCGTGGAACAGGCCCGCGGCGTGGAGCCGCTGGAAGAAACCATCGACCGTCTGATCGAGGAGATCCGGATGCGGCATATCCGCCGGCTGCAATCCGGCGACTGCACCATGCAGCTGGGCTTCATTCTCAATGATCTGCTGACCAACTTCGAGCGTGTCTCCGACCACTGCTCCAACATCGCCCTGTCCGTGATCGAGGAGCGGGACTCCTCCGTGGACCGCCACGCGTACCTCAATGATCTGAAGGAGGAAGGCGCCTTCACCACCAGTCTCAATCAGGCCATTCAGTCTTATCAGCTCCCTCCCGAGGAGGCTCACGACTGACCGGACAAGCCCCTGCCGCGGATACGCATGACCGCTGCAGGCAGTGCGCCTGATGATGTTCCAAAGCAACCGCCCAGACGGCTTCGTCCGGGCGGTTTTGTTTTTCCTGAAAAGGTCCCGCTTTCAGCGCACAGGACAAAAGCGCCCGTGTCCCGCTCTTGACTTCCGCTGCCAAATGGTGCATCATGGTGAGCATCCCCCGGAAACACAACGCGGAAAGCGAGGAACAGTATGGAACAGAACAACCATGTACGCGTCACAGTAGACGGCGTGGATTACCGCTATCCCTGCGGGACCCCCTACAAAACCATTGCGGAGGACCTTCAGGTCCAATATCCCTATAAAATCCTTCTGGTGAACCGGAACGGCAAGCTCTGCGAGCTGTGCAAGCCTGTGGATCGGGACTGCACGCTGCGGATGGTGACCGCGGTGGAAAAGCCCGGCATTCAGACCTACGAGCGCAGCGCGGTGCTGCTGATGCTCAAAGCCTTTTATGATGTGGCCGGACGGGAGCAGGTAGACCGGATCACGGTGGAATACTCCATCAGCCACGCCCTCTTTGTCCGTGCGGCGGGGCGGTTCACGCTGGATCGCGGCCTGCTGGAGCGGGTGGAGGCCCGGATGCGGGAGCTGGCAGCGCAGGCTCTGCCCATTCAAAAGCACTCTGTCAACACCGGCGATGCGGTGGACTTTTTCCAAAAAGCCGGAATGCCTGACAAGGCACAGCTGCTCAGCTGCCGCATCAGTTCCCACGTGAACCTCTATACACTGGATGACTTTACCGACTATTTTTACGGCTATATGGTACCGGACACCGGCTACCTCACCTGCTTTGGTCTGGAGCTTTATGAGGACGGCTTCGTCCTGCGGCTGCCGGAGCAGGCAGATCCCACCCGTCTGGCGGCGTTCCAGCCCTCCGCCAAAGTATTCCGGGCTCTGCACGACGCCTCGGACCGGGCCATGTCTATGGGCATCTCCACCGTGGGCGAGCTGAACAGCGTCATTTCCGAAGGGCAGGCCACGCAGATGATCCTTGCACGGGAGGCCATGATGGAAAAGGAGATCGGTGACATTGCGCAGGAGATCGCCGCCCGCAAAAATGTCCGCTTTGTCATGATCGCAGGGCCCTCCTCCTCCGGAAAGACCACCTTCTCCCACCGCCTGTCCACCCAGCTGATCGCCTGCGGGCTGCGGCCCCACCCCATTGCCACGGACAACTATTTCAAAAACCGGGAGGATACGCCCCGGGATGAAAACGGGCAGTACGATTTTGAAGGGCTGGCCGCCATGGATGTGGAGCAGTTCAATGCCGATATGTCCCGCCTGCTGCGGGGCGAGACGGTGGAGCTGCCCCGCTACAACTTCATCAAAGGCGTCCGGGAATATCATGGAGATATGCTGACCCTCGGACCGCAGGATATTCTGGTGATCGAGGGCATCCACTGTCTCAACGAGGCCTTTACCCACGCTCTGCCCGCAGAGAGCAAGTATAAAATCTACATCAGCTGCCTGACCACCCTGAATGTGGATGACCACAACCGCATCCCCACCACCGATGCCCGATTGCTGCGGCGCATTGAGCGGGATGCCCGCACCCGCGGCTACGGCGCTCGGGCCACCATCCGCATGTGGCCCTCCGTCCGCAGAGGGGAGGAGCGGAACATTTTCCCCTATCAGGACAGCGCCGACCGGATCTTCAACTCTGCCCTGATCTATGAAACAGCGCTGCTGCGGCCCTATGTGGAGCCGCTGCTGTTCGGCGTTCCGCGGGACTGCGAGGAATATGTGGAGGCCAAGCGCCTGCTGAAATTCCTCAGCTATTCCCTGCCCCTTCCCGCTGACGACGTACCCAAGACCTCCCTGCTGCGGGAATTCATCGGCGGCGGCTGCTATCAGGTTTAACGCTCAGACAAGGCGCGCCGGAAACCCCTGCGGCGTTTTTACACACAGAACGCGTCCCCGAACCGTATGGTTCGGGGACGCGTTTCGCTCATTTCATCAGGTTTTCCACATAAGCCTGCATCTCCTGCTTGGAGCGCACGGCGCGGACGCCTTCCAGAATCGCCTTCTGCTCTGTTTCCGGCAGACCGGCAAATCGCTCCATGGCCTCCGGATTCCGGGAAAGCGCCATGCCGAAGCCCATCGGCAGTTCGTTTGGTTCCATTCTTCTCACCTCATCCCTAGTATGCACCGGGAAAAGGAAATCATTCCGCTTTATTTGCTGACAAACAGATCCAGCAGGCTTGCCAGAGTTCCTGCAGAGAGATAGGTGACGCCGTTTTCCAACAGGCAGGTGCCGCCGAACTCCAGCGCACCGTCCGCACCGCTCTTCTTCACAATGGCGCCGCCGGGCTTGGCGGTAAACAGCACATTGCTTTCCGCGGGCGCGGGCTTCACCATCCGCTCACCGTAAGAGACCACAGCGCCCTGTTCCGCGTCCCAGTGAACCTCCATGCCCAGCATCTCTGCCACTGCGCGAACGGGCAGCAGCAAATCTCCATTCACCGTCTTCCCTGCGGCAGCAAGGACGTGGCCATTCATAGATACTCTGCCGTCCTGCTCCCAAGAGATCCAGCCCCGATACTCATTGGCAAACACCAGAACTCTGCTGACGGATTGGCTGTCGTCCTTCCACACCAGCATCCGGGTACCGGGCGTCAAGCTCTCCAGTGTGACCATCTGGCGCGTCAGATGCGGAGTCAGAACCGCTTTGTCTGTAATCGTCAGCTCCTCGCCGCCGGTGGTGACCGCTTCCACCTTCGTCAGAGGCGGTTCCGGAACAATCGCGGCCATGGCCTGCGGCTTCAGCCGGGCGATCTGAACATACTGTGGGACTGCAAAATCCGCCGGAATATTGGCAACCACCACCTCTGCGGATGCCTGCGGCGGCATACTCAGCATCATGGCCGGCCCCACCCACGCGTAAATGGTCTCTCCGTCCTTCAATTCCCGATCCAGCGGCAGTCCGGTGACCGCGTCGAGGACGGGGGTGCTGTCATTCAGGTGGACAATGATGGTCTGGTTGGGATCTGCGTCATTGCTGTTTTCCACCAGCAGTCTCCCCTCTTCCAGTCTGGTGACGGTGCCCCACACCTGCACAGGCGGCAGATAGTCGGGCGCTTCCGTCACCGGCTCCTTCTTTTCGGCGGCAAAGGCAGGCATTGCGCACAGCATCACGGCGCACAGCGTCAGGGACAACATACGGAGCATGGTTTTCTTCATAGCAGTTCCACCCTTTCATGGTTGTTTGCTGGATAGACGCAGCCATCAGGAAAAAAGTTCCTTCCATCAGGAAAAATTTTCAGACATCCCGCCGGTATTCTGAAATTTGGATTCAAAAACATCCTCCGCATGGCTTCGCCACACGGAGGATGCTCTGGCTTGCGGAAGCGTTCCGCTTTATTTTTTGCCGTGAAGCGCTTTCATACGCTTTTCATGGTCCAGAATGGCCTTGCGCATCCGCAGGCTCTTGGGGGTGACCTCCAGCAGCTCATCGTCCGCCAAAAACTCCAGACACTGCTCCAGACTCATCTGACGGGGCGGCACCAGACGCAGCGCATCGTCGGAGCCGGAAGCCCGGGTGTTGGTCAGCTGCTTTTTCTTGCAGACGTTGACGGTCATGTCCTCGCTGCGGGGATTCACGCCGATGACCATGCCGCCGTAAACCGGTACGCCCGCGCCGATGAACAGCGTGCCCCGTTCCTGTGCGTTATAGAGACCATAGGTGATGGACTCTCCGGTCTCGAAGGAGATCATGGAGCCGTTGCCCCGACGGGAGATCTCGCCCTTATAGGGGGCATAGGAATCAAATACGGAGGCCATGATGCCCTCGCCCTTGGTGTCCGTCATAAAATCGTTGCGGTAGCCGAACAGACCCCGGGCAGGGACCAGAAACTCCACCTTCATGCGGTCACCCACAGGAGTCATCTCCACCAGATCTGCCTTCCGCTGACCCAGCTTTTCGATGACGCTGCCTACGCAGTCGCCGGGTACATCCACCACCAGCCGTTCAATCGGCTCACATTTGACTCCGTCGATCTCCTTATACAGCACGCGGGCGGGAGACACCTGAAATTCATAGCCCTCCCGACGCATGGTCTCAATGAGGATGGACAGGCTCATCTCGCCACGGCCGGCCACATTGAACGCGGTGTCCCGATCCGTGTCGGTGACCCGCAGGGACACATCCTTGAGGGTTTCCCGATACAGCCGCTCCCGAATCTGACGGGAAGTGACAAACTTGCCCTCCCGGCCGGCAAAGGGTGAATCGTTGACGGAGAAGGTCATTTCCATGGTGGGGGCGCTGATCTGCACAAAGGGCAGCGCTTCCACCGCGGCAGGATCGCAGATGGTATCGCCGATGGTGATGTCACCGATGCCGCTCATGGCGATGATGTTGCCGGCGGAGGATTCCGTAACCGCCTTGCGGCTGAGTCCCTCAAATTCATAGATGGCGGTGGCTTTGGCCTTCTTGGCAGCCGCGTCGGGTGCATGGTAGTTGCACACCGCGATCTCCTGATTCTGCTTCAAGGTGCCCCGCTCAATGCGGCCAATGGCGATGCGGCCCACAAACTCGTTGTAGTCGATGGAGCTGACCAGCATCTGGAACGGCTCCTCCACATTGGCTTCGGGAGCGGGGATATACTCCAGAATGGTCTCGAACAGCGGGGTCAGGTCGGTGCCCGCCACTTCGGGGGAGTAGGAAGCGGTGCCCTGCCGGCCGGAGCAGAACAGCATGGGAGAATCCAGCTGCTCGGGGGTCGCGTCCAGATCCATCAGCAGCTCCAGCACCTCGTCCACCACTTCATGGATCCGCTGGTCCGGCCGATCGATCTTATTGACCACCACGATGACCCGGTGACCCAGCTCCAGCGCCTTGCTCAGCACAAAGCGGGTCTGGGGCATGGGGCCCTCCGCGGCGTCCACCAGCAAAATGACGCCGTTGACCATCTTCAAAATGCGCTCCACCTCGCCGCCGAAGTCGGCATGGCCCGGGGTGTCCACCACGTTGATCTTGGTGTCCTTATAGCGCACAGCGGTGTTTTTCGCCAGAATGGTAATGCCGCGCTCCCGTTCCAGATCGCCGGAGTCCATGACCCGGTCCACTGTCTCCTGATTTTCCCGGTATGCGCCGCCCTGCTTGAGCATCTCATCCACCAGCGTCGTCTTACCGTGGTCAACGTGGGCAATGATGGCTACGTTTCTCAAATGTTCATTCTGCATAGTTGAACGTCCCTTTCTATCTTCACTCAGGATCTTTCACATTTTCACATACAGTTTGCTATTATAGTACGATTTTCTCCGCATTTCAATGGATCATCCCACATTTTTTCAGAAAAACCGTCCTTTTTCTCCGGTAAAAGCGACAAGCGGCGAAGACCCCCTCATTTCGACAAAGAAACGACGGTTTTCCCGGATGGTTTTGGGACTTCCGCCGTTGCATCTGCCGCGGCGCAGAGACTATAATGAAAGCGCTGCGGAGGAAGCGGCGCCAGCGCCGCACGTTCCCCGCAAGTATCGTGGTCCGCTGGGACCACCTCAGGAGGTACATTTCCATGTATCGTATCAAAACACTCAACAAAATTTCTCCCATCGGCCTGAACCGCTTTGAGCCGGAGCACTATGACGTCTCCGACAGCCAGACGCAGGAGGATGCCATCGTGGTCCGCTCCGCCAAGCTGCTGGAGTATGAATTCCCTGACAGCCTGCTGGCCATCTCCCGTGCGGGCGTCGGCGTCAACAACATCCCCATCGACCGCTGTTCTCAGGCGGGTGTGGCGGTGTTCAACACCCCCGGCGCCAACGCCAACGCCGTGAAGGAGCTGGTCTTCTGCGCCATGCTGATGGGATCCCGTGATGTGGACGGCGGCATCCGCTGGGTACGGGAGCAGGTCGCTTCCGGTGTGGATGTGACCACCGTGGTGGAAAAGGGCAAGTCCGCCTTCGTGGGTCCGGAGCTTTATAAAAAATGCCTCGGCGTGATCGGTCTGGGCGCCATCGGCTCTCTGGTAGCCAATATGGCCCTGTCTCTGGGCATGGATGTTTACGGCTATGACCCCTATCTGTCCGTGGACTCTGCCCTCCGTCTGGACCGGCACATCCATGTGGTGAAGGATCTGCAGGAGCTTTACAAGCGGGCAGACTATATCACCATCCATATCCATTATACCCCGCAGACAGAGCATATGATCGACGCCAAGGCCATCGCCTCCATGAAGCGGGGCGTCCGTTTCATCAATCTGGCCCGGGGCGAGATCGTGGATGACACCGCCATGCTGGCAGCGCTGGATACAGGACGGGTAGCGGCTTATATCACAGACTTCCCCAACAATACGCTGGTGCAGGCTCCCCACGTGGTTGCCATGCCCCATCTGGGCGCCTCCACTCCGGAAAGCGAGCAGAACTGTGCCGTCATGGCCGTGGATCAGGTGAAGGATTATCTGGAAAACGGAAATATCCGCAACTCTGTGAATCTGCCATCTGTTTCCATGGAACGCAGCGGCGTGATGCGCATGTGTATTATCCACAAAAACGTGCCTGCTATGTTGGCGAATATTACCACTCTTCTTTCCAAAGACGGCGTCAACGTGGAAAACCTCAGCAATAAGTCCAAGGGAGAGATGGCCTATACTCTGGTGGATCTGGGCACACAGGTCGATGCCGCGATCATCGAAGATGTCCGCAATCTTCCCAACGTGATCCGGGTTCGGGTCATCAACTGACCGTCATCGGATAGGATTTGACAGACTGCGCCAAATCGGGTACAATACGGCATGACCCGATTTGACACAGCTCAGTCGGACAGCGTATCCGACGCCCGTGCAAAAGGCGGTCTGATTGCTCAATGATACAAAAAACAGGATATTCTGTAGAAAAGCAGAGTATCCTGTATATGCCTCCGTAGCTCAGCTGGATAGCAGCGTTCGCCTCCTAAGCGAAAGGTCGGCAGTTCGAATCTGCCCGGGGGTGCCACGTCGGAGCAAACGATATGACGTTTGCTCCGACTTATTTTATCAGTCAGAGCGCACTCATTTTGTTGCTCCTCCTTTCCAACTGCGACCCGCTTTACCGGGCTCGCAGTTGGCGGGGCGCCTGCGGCGGCTTGTTTCCTTTCCATCAAAATACAGGTTTTCACCGCCTTTGCCAAAGGGAGCCAAAACGTCAAGTTTTGGCTCCCTTTGTTGTTTCATCTATGGAATATGAACCATACAGCTATATCAGCGCACAAAAAACCGGTAAGCAGTCTGCTGGCGCAGCGTCTCTCCCGCCCGCAGAATGGGAGTCGGGAAATTCTCGTGGTTCACCGCATCTGGGAAATGCTGTGTCTCCAGACAAACTCCGTGTGCAATGTCATAAACAGCTCCGCCCTTTCCCAAGCGGCGGGACAAATGTCCCGCTGTATAGAGCTGCATTCCCTCCATGGTGGTGGTCATCTCCATAGCGATTCCGGTACGGGGACAGTACAGCTCTGCCGCCGGTTCCGTCCCCTCGTCCAGAACAAAGTTCTGGTCATATCCCCGGCCTGCCGCCAAGAAGGGATCGTCCAGCCGCTCTCCCAGCACCGCGCCGTGCCGCAGATCCAGCGGAGTTCCCGCCACAGAGGCAATTTCACCGGTGGGAATATTGCCGCTGTCCGCAGGGGTATAACAGCCTGCGCGTACCGTCAGCTCATGGTCATCTACCCGTCCGCCGTCATGTCCCGCCAGATTAAAATACGTGTGATTGGTCAGGTTCAACACCGTGTCCCGATCGCTCACTGCCTGATACCGGATCGTCAGCGTACCGTTTTCCACCGTATACATGACCTCCACATGGAGCTTTCCGGGGAATCCCTCCTCTCCATCCGGAGAATCATAGGAAAACGCAACACTGTTTTCTTCGCAGGCATACGCCCACAGCTTTTTATGGAACCCCTCTTTTCCGCCATGAAGCGTATTGCTTCCTTCGTTGGCAAAGAGGGGATACCGTTTCCCCATCAGCGTAAACGCCGCACCGCCAATGCGGTTGGCATACCGGCCGAGAGATGCCCCCAGACATCCCCCTTGGTCCCGATACTCCGTCGGGGTATCGTACCCCAAGCAGACATCAACCGGATTGCCGTTCCGGTCCGGCACCCGAATGGAGCGCACCGCTGCACCGAAGGAAATCAGCTCCACCTCCATTTCACCGTTGGTAATCGTCAGCAGCGCCACCGGCGCTCCCTCCAGCACGCCAAACAGCTCTTCCTTTACCATGGCTCAGCCCTCATAGCCATCGGGATGCGTGCTGTGCCATGTCCAAGCATCCGCAATGATTTGATCCAGCCCGCGGGTGGGCTTCCACCCCAGAATCTGTGCAGCCTTTTGATTGGAGGCGATCAGAACCGAGGGATCCCCCGCCCGCCGCGGCTCCACCTTGGCAGGGATTTCCCTGCCGGTAATACGGCGTGCCGTGTCGATGATCTCCTTGACTGAGTAGCCGTCGCCGCTGCCCAGATTGAACACGCCGCTTTCTCCGGTCTTTTCCAGATGCTCCAGTGCCAGCAGATGCGCCTCTACCAGATCCCGGACATGAATATAATCCCGGATACAGGTCCCGTCTGCCGTAGGATAGTCGTCGCCGAAAATTCCGATGTGGCTCCGCTGACCCAAAGCAGTTTTCATCACCAGCGGAATCAGGTGGCTCTCCGGATCGTGGTCTTCTCCAATTCCCACATCCGGATTGGAACCTGCGGCATTAAAATACCGCAGGGCGGCATAGTGGATCCCGTAAGCCCGGTCACACCACTTCAGCATCCCCTCGATCGCCAGCTTGCTGGCACCGTAGGGATTGGTGGGATCTGTACGATCGCTTTCCTCGATCGGCTGCTTTTCCGGCTCTCCATAGGTAGCGGCCGTGGAGGAAAACACGATTTTATGAACGTCATGTTCTTTCATGGCGGTAAGCATGGACTGGGACCCCGCCACATTGTTTCCATAATACTTCAGCGGATTGGTGACGCTTTCCCCTACCAGAGAATACGCCGCAAAGTTGATGACGCCGTCGATCTCATTTTCGCTGAACACCTGATCCAGAAATGCAGCATCCCGCAAATCGCCCACATACAGCTTCCGGGCGCCCTTCACTGCCTGCCAGTGGCCGGTGCGGAGGTTGTCTACAACCACCACATCATACCCTTTTTCCACCAGCAGCGCCACCATATGGCTGCCGATATATCCGGCGCCGCCGGCAACAAGAATGGTTTTCATATCTGTTCCTCCTTTATATTACGTGGTTGATAAACCGCAGGAAGGCCTCCCGACCCTCCGGTGTGCACGGATAAACGCCTGCATGTTCCAGCACGGTGGCAAACACCGCGCCCACTTCCTTCTGCAGGATCTCCCATACCGTTTCTCTGGTAAAGGAATACCGGCTTTTCAGCTCCTCTGCCCAGTCTGCGTGCTTTTCCAGCGTCTCGCTGCTCCACAGGTCTCTTCCTTCCACCAGAGCATCTGCCAAATCTGTCAGTTCCCCTTTCAGGCGGGAGGGCAGCACTGCCAGACCCATGACCTCGATCAAACCGATATTTTCTTTTTTAATGTGGTGGAGCTCCTCATGGGGATGATATACCCCGAACGGATGCTCCTTGGTCGTAAGGTTGTTCCGCAGCACCAGATCCAGCTCAAATTTTCCGTCCCGCATCCGGGCAATGGGGGTGATGGTATTATGCGGCTCTCCATCCGTCTCGGCAAAAATAAACGCTTCTTCGTCTGTGTAGCCCCGCCATGCTGCAAGGATCTTCTCTGCCAGATCCACCAGACACTCATCATCGCCGCAGCGCAGCCGGATCACAGACATGGGCCACTTGACGATGCCAGCTTCCACCTTCTCAAATCCCGGGAAGGAAACCGTCCGCTCCACCGGAGCCTTCTCCATGGCAAAGCAATATCTGCCTCCCTGAAAATGGTCGTGACTCAGAATCGAACCGCCAACAATGGGCAGATCCGCATTGGAGCCCACAAAATAATGGGGAAACTGCTTTACAAAATCCAGCAGCTTGCGGAAGGTGGAACGGTCGATCTTCATCGGAACATGCTGCCCGTTGAAAACAATGCAGTGTTCATTGTAATAGACATAGGGGCTGTACTGGAAAAACCAGTCTTTTCCATCAATGGTAACGGGAATGATCCGGTGATTCTGTCTGGCAGGATGGTCGATCCGTCCGGCATAACCCTCGTTTTCCCGGCAGAGCTGGCACTTCGGATAGCCGCTCTGAACCGCTGTTTTCGCCGCAGCGATGGCCCGCGGGTCCTTTTCCGGCTTGGAAAGGTTGATGGTGATATCCAGATCGCCATAAGCCGTCGGCGTCACCCATTTCATATCCTTCGCAATGCGGTAGCGGCGGATGTAATCGGTGTCCTGACTGAAGCGGTAATACCAGTCTGTGGCCGCCTCCGGAGATTCCTGATAACGGGCATGGAACTCCCGCAGCACCTGAGACGGGCGGGGCGTCAGACGCCCCATCAGTTCTGTATCCAACAGGTCCCGGCTGGCTGTGCCGTCCTGAATCCGTCCGGTTTCCACAGCCCAGTCCAGAATCTCCTTCAGGATTTCCTCCAACGGCCGTTCCTGAACGCTTCGGGCTTCCTCCCAACTGTCCAGCTCCAACGCCTGCAAAAGCCGGTTGGCCGCCCAAATCCGGTCACACTCTTCAATAAGACCTGCCCGCAGCGCATAGCCAAGCAGGTCGGTAACAGCCTGATCGATCATGATGCGCACCTCCTTATCCCAGACGAATGCCGCCTGCCGGACGAATGGTCACGACATGACAGCTGCCGGCACCCAGCACGGCCTCGGTTTTTTCCCGAAACGTCTCCAGCAGTTCCAGCGGAACAAAGGCCTGCGCCGTGCCGCCGAAGCCTCCGCCATGAACCCGAACCGCGCCGCGTCCCGCCAGAATCCGTTCACACAGAGCCAGCGTCACCATCAGTTCCTGCGCCGTGGTCTGCCCTGTGGGGATCACATTCTGCAAATACATGGCAGAGGAACGGCCAGACTCCCGCACCAGCGCCAAAAAGCGGTCAAACGCTCCTGCCCGCAGCGCCTGAGCCTCTTCAACGGCCCGCCGGTTCTCTCCGTATACATGAAACGCCCGATTGACAGCCCGGTCTCCCGCGGCTTTCCGGACCTCCGGCAGCGCCGCCAGAAACTCCTCCTCCGGAACATCACGCAGCACCTCTTTGCCAAAATAAGCGCAGACAGCCTTCAATTCATTGGTGATCCCGGCATATTCATCGGTAAGGTCTGCATGGCCTGCACCGGAATTGAGAATGCACAGTGCGTATCCGTTTTTGTGCAGATCCAGACCGATCTGCTCCACCACCGGATGGGCGGTGTCCGCAAAGTCAATGGCGACCACGCCGCCCACGGAGGACGCCGTCTGGTCCATCAGGCCGCAGGGCTTGCCGAAAAACACATTCTCGGCATACTGTCCGATCTGTGCAATCTCCACCGGATCGCACCTGCCGCCCCAGAAGAGATCATTGAGGATGGTGCCCATCAGCACTTCAAATGCAGCGGAAGAGCTCAACCCGCTGCCGCCGGGAACCGTGGATGTCATATAAACGTCCAAACCCGCGTTTTGCAGCGGGCATCCCAGCGCCGCCATTCTGGCTGCCACCCCCCGGATCAAGGCAGCCGTGGTATTCTCCTCCTCCGTCTTCGGGCGCAGATCCGCCAGATCCACCACCATCAGCGGATATCCCTGAGACTGGACCCGGATCATCCCGCTCTGGTTGGGAGCCGCGGCAGCCAGAATATCCAGATCCACAGCGGCAGCCAGCACGTTGCCATGCTGGTGGTCCGTATGATTGCCGCCCACCTCCGTGCGGCCCGGAGCACTGAACAATGCCTCAGCAGCCGTTCCAAAGCTTTTCACAAATCCCGCAAGCACCTCACCGCAGCGTCCAAGTGCCGCTTCCGCCCCCTCCGGGCCATACAGCCATGCCAGTTTTTCGATAAACGCAGGTTCCTTGCACTGTTTTTCCAGATCGATCATTTCCATGTCCGTCCTCCTTGCCTTTCTGATCTCTACCGTATCAGTTCCCAGCCCTCCTTTCCATGCTCCTTGGTCTCCGAAACATGGATTTTTGTTGCAAAACCGATTGCGCAGCGGTATGATAGAAAAGAAATCAGAAAGAGGGAGGGGCCGCCAGTGCCGCAGGATTTCAAATATTCCTTCAAAGTTTCCCAACGCGCAGAACTTTCCCTGCTGGTCTACAATACAGGCTTTCAGAAGTGCCCGCCGGACTATGGATGGGGCCCCGGTGTGCGGGATCATTATTTGCTGCATTATGTGGTTTCCGGCACAGGCTGCTATGAGACCGGAGGCAGGACTTTTGTTCTTCAGGCAGGAGATGCCTTTCTCGCGCTTCCGGACACGCCGGTCTATTATCGGGCAGACCACGTCCAGCCCTGGGAATATTACTGGGTCGGCTTTTCCGGATCATCCGCACCCCTGCTGCTGGCCCAAACACCATTTTCCCGCCGGATGCCGGTCATCCGCCCAGCCGCCGGAGACCGTCTGCGGCAGGCCCTTCTGGAGATCTATAAGGCCCGGGGCACCGACTATCCCAGCGCCGTCCGGATGGCAGGCTATTTGCAGGCCATGCTGGGGCTGTTGATGGAAAACAGCCCCAAGCGGGGCGGCGAAGCTCTGGCGGACTACGCCAGACAGGGCGCCGCCTTTTTACAGCAAAACTATTCCCGCAGCATCAGCGTAGAGGATGCCGCCCATCAGGCAGGTGTCAGCCGCAGCTACCTCTACCGCGCCTTTCAAGCGGAGTTCGGCTGCTCCCCCAGCGCCTATCTCACCCGTTACCGCCTCCAGCGCGCCTGTCAGCTTCTGCGGTACAGTCCCCTAATCGTGAGCGCTGTGGCAGCCTCTGTCGGCTTTGAAGATCCGTTTTATTTTTCGCGCACCTTCCGAAAGGAGCTGGGCGTCAGTCCAACCGAATACAAAGCGGGGAAAGAACAGTCCGACGGTTGAAAAACCGTCGGACGTTGTTATGGTTCAGCTTCTGTCAGATCCTTGCGGGTAATGGCCGTATATTGAAGCCACACATAGTTTCCATCGGTCAGCTCCACGGCTTTCGCAGGATCTTCACCGGCGGTCAGGGCGCAGACCAGCGCCATGATCCCCGCCGCCTGACCGGCGGCATCGTTGCGGACCGTTCCCTGCAAGGTTCCTGCCGCCAGCGCTTCCAGTGCCGGCGGCGTGGCATCCACCCCGACAATAAAGGGCAGTTCTTCTTCCGTCATCCCGGCTTCCAGACAAGCGTCAATCGCTCCCAGCGCCATATCATCGTTGTTGGAAAACACCACTTCCACAGCCGGTCCGAATTCCACGAGCCACCGGTGCATCTGCACGCCTGCCTGCCCCCGCTGCCAGTCGGCAGAGTCGCTGGCAAGCTTCTCCGTGGAAACGCCGCCTTCCACCAAGGTGCGGATCGAATTTTCTGTCCGCAGCAGCGTGTCCTGATGCCCCGGCTCCCCCTCCAGCATCACGTACTGCAAAATACCGTCCCCGTTCCGATCCAGCGTGCTGTCAGGCGCCCGCCAGGCATCCAGCACAATGTTTCCCTGAAGGCGTCCGGCATCTCCGGCAGGCAGTCCCACATAATAGGCGTGCTCCCACCGCCGCAGATCCTCTACCACCGGCTCACGGTTGAAAAAGATCACCGGTACATCTGCCGCCTGCGCTTTGTCAATAATCACAGCTGCCGCCGTCCGGTCTACAATATTTACGCAGATCACATCATATCCCCGATCCAAAAAGCGGTCCACCTGTTCGTTCTGCACGGTCTGACTGCCCCGCCCGTCGGCAATGTTCAAATTGATCTTGATATTCCGGTCCTGCTCCTCTTCCAGTGCCAGACGCTGCAGATCCCGGGTGACTGTATCAATAAACGTGTCGTCCTGCTGATACAGGGCCACGCCGACCCGAATCGTAGGCGCGGTGTCTCCTGTCCCGCAGCCCGCCATGGCTGCCAGCATAGCCAGCACGCATAAAATGGCAATGCGCCGTCTCACAGTCTCTCCTTTCTCCCGGCTCAAAGCACCGGGAACAGCAGCTTTTGGTTTTCTTCTTCGTACATGCTCTCTTTCCGGATCATGGAAAAGGAGATGGCAGGGACCTTTCCAACCGCCTCATGACGGGCTGCGGCTGCGGCTGCCTCCACCGCCAGATATCCTGCCGAAAAGACATTTTCAGCAGCGATGGCTGTGATGCGCCCCCGTTCCAGACCGGCGGCAATGGCAGACGTAGAGCCCGCGCCATAAACCAGCGGAAAGCCCTGACTGCTCCGCTCGATTTCCGCCGCCTGTTCCAGCGCCGCTTCCTCAAACGCCAGCACGGCGTCCGCCTGCTCTTCCGGCGGCGGATTCCGGTCATCCCACCCTGCCTCTGTCCACTGGCAGATCCGTACCATCCGGCCTTTTTCTTTCAGCAGGGCCGCCGCCGCTTCCATCCGTTCCCGGATCCCGTTGTCTCCCGGAACGCTGTCCAGCAGCAGCACCGTACCGCCGTCAGGCACGCCGCGAAGCGCTGCCTGACCCAAAGCCCGCCCAAGGGCGGCATGGTCCACACTGACGCTGGCTATGGCTCCCTGCTCCGTCATATCGCTCTCCAGCGTCACCAGCGCCGTTTTTTCCGCCGCCGCGGCGACCGTCTCCGCCAGCGCTGCCCGATCTGCTGGAATCAACAAAATGGCCGCAGCCCCGCTTTCCGTCTCCCGCTGCAATAGCTGCGCCTGCTCTTGTGCGCAGTTGTCGGCAGAGGGCATCAGAAACCGCAGCTCCACATTCAGATCCGCCGCCGCCTGCTCCATGCCCTGCCGCAAGGCAAAGGACGCGCTGTCTGCTTTTCTCAGGATCACAGACATTTCCAGCAATGGTGGCTGGTTTCTGGACTGACCGGGGGCAAACGCCAGCAGGAAAAAAATCGCGCTCAGTCCCAGCAGGGGCAGCACCAGCTGCAAGATCCACTTTTTCCTCATCGTTCCCCCTCCTTCCGGTATCTTCCAGCAGCCTGTTCATCCAGCGCAGGCAGGCGGATCCGGACCACTGTGCCGTTGTCCGGTTCACTGAGGATCGTCAGGCCGTAGGGTGCGCCGAAGGTCAGCCGGATCCGCTGATGAACATTGCGGAAACCGATTCCGGATCCCTTTGCGCCGGAGGCCGCGGCAGGTCCGCCGGGCTGCAGCAGCTGCTCCACCATTTCCTCCGGCATCCCCGGCCCGTTGTCCACAACCTCAATCAAAACATCCTCTCCATCCCGGAACGCACGAATGTGGATCTCACCGTCCCCATCCGCATACGCCATACCGTGGTAGATCGCGTTTTCCAAAATCGGCTGAATGATCAACTTGATGGTATATAGATGTTCCACGCCGTCCTCCGCTGTGATATCAGCGGAAAACTTATTCTTGTAACGCATTTTCTGAATGGTCAGATAATGGCGGGCGTGCTCCAGCTCGTCAGAAACAGGGATGATGTTGCTGCCCCGGCTCAGGGAAATCCGGAAGAAGCGGGCCAGTGCCGTCAGCATGACCACCGCCTCCTCCGTCCGACCGTTTTCTGTCATCCAAACCACACTGTCCAGCGTGTTGTACAGGAAATGCGGATTGATCTGAGATTGCAGGACATCCAGTTCGCTGCGGCGTTTTTCCTCCTCCTGCTGGATGATATCCTCCATCAGGTGGCGCATGGTGGAAACCATTGCCTGTATGGATCGTCCCAGATGCTCCACCTCATAGGGGCCATCCACATTAAAATCCACCATTTCCTGTCCGCTCTCCAGCTCCTTCACCGCCCGATCCAGCTTTTTCATGGGCGCAGTGATCCATTCAGAAAGCCGGAGGTTGGCAAAGGCCAGCAGGAAAATGGAGAAAATGACCACAAACAGGAAAAACAGCAGCAGCTGACCATAGTTGTCCCACAGGGTCTCCTCCGGCACAACACCTACCAGTTTCCAGCCCGTGTAGCCTACGGTCTTTACCGTCACCTGCCGTCTCTGCGATTGAAACGTTTCTGTGTGACTGCCGTCTGCATATCCTGCCGCCACCAGATTATTCTCCGCCTGAAGCTCCGCGTAGATCAGCTGCTGACGGGGATGATAAATGATTTCTCCCGTGCTGTCGATCAGGTAAAGGTATCCCTGCCCGCTGGCCAGCATAACATCCTTGCACAGCTGCTCGATCCCGCTGAAGTTCATATCCACCAGCAGCACGCCTCCCTGCGTGATGCCGTTCCGGGTCAACTCCACCTGACGGCTGAGCGAGACCACCCAGCGATAGCGGGAATCGGGATCTTCAAAAAGGTCCTGCACATGAGGTGTGGAAAAGTGGAGATTTTCGATGCGCTCCATGGCGGTCGCAAACCATGCCTCCCGCTCAGGCGTCACGCTGGCTTTCAGCTCTGCCAGAGGTGAAGCGCCGATCAGTCCGCCGCTCTGGTCAAACACCGCCAGAGACACCAGAGACCCGCGGTCTTTTTCATACAGCAGCTTCAGCGCTTTCTTCAGCGCCTCCACATCTGACTCATCCCCCAGATCCAGATCCTTGATGACTTGATAATACACAGTATCCGACACCTGCATCATGTTGCGCAAATAGTGATCCAGATTGAGATTTACCTGTGCCAGCACCCGTTGGCTGCTTTCCGCCGCCATCACGTTGGTGGATGCCGAGAACCGCAGAAACAGCGCCAGCCCCATGAACACCATCCCCACCACAGCCACGGCAGTAAAGGATAGCGACAAGATCAGCTGGATGCTGGAACGGTGGTACAGCTCCCGCCACCGGCGGCGGATCCCCTCAAACTGCTTTTTCACGGGTCCTCCCCTTTCCAATGCTCAAGCGCCGCCTGTCCGGTACTTGGTTGGCGTGACGCCAAACTGTTTTTTGAATACATAGCTGAAATAGTTCGGGTCTTCATATCCGCACCGCCGGGCGATCAGGTAGGTTTTTTCCTCCGTGCTCCGCAAAGCCTCCGCGGCAGCCTCCATCCGAACCACCGTGACATAGGCCGTAAAGCTCATGCCGGTTTCCCGCTTGAACAGGGTGGAAAAATAAGTCAGGCTCAGATGCAGATAGGCACACAGCGTCTCCACAGACAGATCGCTTTCCATATAATGCTGACGGATAAACTCCTTGGCACGCTCCACCGTGCGCCCTGCCGTATCTGTCTGGCGGCGGTGGATCAGTGTTTGTATCCGGAGGCACCTCTCCAGACACCAGTCTCCCATAGCCTCCAGAGACGGGAAATCCGTAGCCTGTACAGAACTGCTGAATCCCGCACCAAAAACCTCCTCCATCCCCAGTCCGGACCGCCGTGTCAGCTTCAAAAGATAGGTCAGCAATTCCAGAAAAAACAGATTATACTGACCGGCGGAGGGATTGGCTGTCCGAACCTTCTCCATCAAGGTCTCCACCGCCTCCCGAACCTCAGTCTCTCCGCACAGCTTGATGGCAGCGGTCAACGACCGCTCATCGACCTCCTCAAACGAAAGCCCGACGCCATTGTCCGGCTCCAAATCTCCAATGTAGATGGCCCGTCCCCGTCCCACCAGCGCCCGGTACTCCAGCGCTCCACGCGCGCCGGCTGCTGACTGCACCAGACCGGTCAAGCTGTCACAGGGCGCCCCTACTCCGACCGTCAGCGTCAGATCCAGATAGGAGCCTGCCAGCGTACAGACCCGATCCAGATTCCCCATAAAGCTGTATACGGAAAATTCCTCGCCAAGTCCGGCAATCAGCGCCACCCAGTCATTATATAAGAAGGAACGGCACCGTTCCTGCGGCAGATTTTCGTCCAGCAGCTGCTGAACGGACAAAGAGGTCATCGCATCCCGTCCGCCGCCCCCGCCCACATGGGCCAAAGCCGCCACCCACACGTCCCCCTGCAGCTTGATGTCCAGCCGGTGCGCCTCTTCCAGCCCGCTGCCGGGATCTACCCGTCCTTCCAAAAGGTGCGCGCAAAAGAGGTCCCGCAGCATGGGCAGGCTTTCTTCATACCGGTTGCGGAGCGTTTCCATATTCTGCCGTTCTGTCCGTTCCCGATCCAGCTCCGCTTTCAGCTTTTGCAATACAGCGGATAATTCTGAGGCGTTGATGGGCTTGAGAATATACTCCGACACATTCATTTGAATGGCCTGTTTGGCATATTCAAAATCGTCAAATCCGGAAAATACCACGAATTTGGACGCCGGCAGCCGTTCTGTCAGAATGCGGCACAACTCCAGACCATCCATGAACGGCATTTTGATATCCGTCAGGACCACATCGGGCCGCAGGCTTTCTGCCAGTTCCAGCGCATCCTGCCCGTTGTCCGCCTCGCCCACCAGTGCAAAACCCAATCCGGTCCAGTCCATCTTCCGGCTGATTCCCACCCGGATATCCTCCTCATCGTCCACCAGCAGTACCCGGTAAAGATCCATAACGGCGCCCCTTTCATTTTTTCTCAGTATACCACACCAGCGTGCCAATGCAAAGAAAAGCCGAAAAAAAGAGGACACGCAGACTGAAGTGACCCCAAAAAGTTAGACAATATTAAAAGTGGAAATTGTTTAAGCGGCTGAAAGGGCTTGTTGTCTGTGAATTGCAGGCGGCAAGCCCTTTAGCTTTGCCTTTATGCGGCGGTTGTTGTAGTAGTCCAGATA
>JAPFEH010000031.1 GCA_026169195.1 Dysosmobacter sp.
CAACAAGCCCTTTCAGCCGCTTAAACAATTTCCACTTTTAATATTGTCTAACTTTTTGGGGTCACTTCACAGTCGTGGAGATCCCCTCTTTTTTATAAGCACTTCCCTGCCCTGTTTTTATGCCAGAAGTCCGGCCCAAGTCCAGTCATCCGCCATGGGGAGCGTCCCCAGACGCCACAGGGAAACCCCGTTTACGCCCAGCAGCTTGGCTGCCCGCAGTGCCGTTTCCACGCTGCGGCCATCCTGATACCACAGGAAATACCGGCTGCCGTCCTCGGTGGTATACGTCGCATAGGACTGCTGATACGTTTCGGACCATCCCCGCTCTGTAT
Source organism: Dysosmobacter sp. (assembly GCA_026169195.1). Lineage (GTDB taxonomy): Bacteria > Bacillota > Clostridia > Oscillospirales > Oscillospiraceae > Oscillibacter. The sequence goes on from JAPFEH010000031.1 coordinate 333, forward strand.
CCGGCTGTGCCAGCCGCGCCAGCACGGTCTCCGTGGAGGGATACAGGGGCTTTCCGGAAACCAGCCGCCCTGCCTCGTCGATCTGCCAAGCCACATTTTTGCAGCTGAAGCCCAGCAGCACCTGTTCCGGAGCCACCTCATCGGTGAGCGCCTTCAAGCCCAGATATACCTGATCGACGGGTGCTGTGGCGGCAGTCTGATAATAAAAGCCGCCAACAAAGTCGCTCATATCCCGGGCGTCATAGTCATAGGCCATCAGAATGATCTTGTCCGCCAGCTTTCCGATGGCGCCGTAATCATAGCCGTCATACCAGCTTCCGCTGGCCAGCACCGGCGGTACGCAGACATACAGCTTTTTTTCCAGCCGGTCCAGCTCCCGCTTCAGCTCCTGCAAAAAGGCGGTAAAGTCGGCTTTCCCGCTGCTGCGCAGCCCCTCAAAGTCAATGGTCACGCCGCTGTACGGGCTTCTGCCCAAACCATCATAGGCACGGGAGACCTCTTGCACGATCTGCCGCATCGCCAGCGTCCGCCCTTCTTCCGAGGCCAGCATATCCTTGAGGCTTTGTCCGTTCATAAAAACGCTCAGATGCAGGTCCTGCACCGTGCCGGCAACCTCTTCATAGCCATCGGGAATGTAGTATTCATTGCCGTTTTCCCGACTGGTCACCAGCCTGGCCTGCGTTCCGTCCCAGACCATGCGGCTCCAGCCGGCACTGACAACATCCAGCGTTTGGGCAAGCGGCAGCTGGCTGTATGAGGAAATCGCGTAAAAACCATGGGTGGGGTCTGTGGGCCGGTTCAGCTTTTCATAGATCCGCACCAGCATGGCCGCCGCCTGCGCACGGGTGGCGGTTTCTCTGGGAGAGAACGCAGAAGCGGAGGTGCCCTTCGTCAATCCGATGGCATAGGCTACCGCCACATATCCCTCCTCCCCTTCCTTGGGAAGATCGGTAAAGGGAATCGCTCCATGCAGCTCCTGATAGGCACCGGAGCCGGAAGCCTTGAGCTGCTCCGCTGCGGATTTCAGTCCCAAAGCCCGCACCAGAAGCTCCGCCATTTCCGCCCGGGTGACGGGAGCGTTGGGCCGGAACAGACCGCCGGTCTCCGCTACATCATGGGCTGCGGCCGTCTCGATCATGGCATACCATGTATTCTCCGGCTCCACATCCTCATAGGACGGACTCTCCGGAACGGCTTCCTCCCAGCCCATCATCCGCACCAGCACCGCCGTAAACTGCGCGCGGGTCATAGGATCGGAGTATCCGAAGCGGGAGTCGCTGTATCCATTCATCAAGCCGTAGTCCACGGCCTTTTGGACTTCCTGCGCCAGCGCGCTTTCCGCCGGCACGTCCGTATATTCCTGCGCAGAGGCCGGCGCCACCAGCAGCGCCGCAGTCAGGGACAGGGCCAGCAGACAGGAGCAGAATCGTTTCATGGGAGGTCCCCCTTCCTTTGTGATGCCTTTATCTTAACAGTCCTCTGGAAAAAAGTGTGAACGATTCTTGAATTTTCAAGGGTGAAAGACGCCTGTGATATGCAGGAACCGGATCTGCTGATACATATAACTGGACAAGGGCCGCCAGTCCGCGTCATAGCTGTGCGCGGCCAGCAGAATGCTGTCTGCTGTGACGGGACTGCCCACCGCCACCACCACCGGAGAATGGCGGAAGTCATTCCCCTGAAAGCTCAGCTGCACAATGTCTCCCGGCATCATCCCCTCCAGATGGGACGCCTCCCCCACCGGTCCCAGAGACGGTGTCTTTCTGGTCATAAAGTTCCAGAAATACGCCACGCCGGTCCATGCCGGCGCTTTTTGATTGGCGTCGATATAGTACCAGCCGAAGGTCGGCGTAAAATTCATAACGCCTGCTCCGGCGTAAACACATTGGGAGGCAAAATTGGTGCAGTCGCCTCCCAGATACTCATAATCATAATAGGCCGGATTCCGTCCATAAGCCCACTGATGGGCATACCGCACCGCTGCCTGCCGGTCATAGTCCCGAAAAAATCGCATAAAACCCCCTCCTGTTTTATCAGTCTATGCGGCAAAAGCGGCAATGTTCCGGTCCTCCCTGCCTGCGGGCGCAAAAAAGGAGACGCCGAAGCGTCTCCTTTCCGGGGATTGATTCTCTCAGAATGCCTTGTGATCGCAGCCCAGCACGTCCACGATCTTGTGCGCCACCATATCCTTGATGGCCTGACGGGCAGGCTTGAGATACTGGCGGGGATCGAAGTGGTCGGGATGCTCAGCCATGTACTCCCGGATGCTGGCGGTCATGGCCAGACGCAGGTCGGAGTCAATGTTGATCTTGCAGACGGACATGGTCGCCGCCTTGCGCAGCTGCTCCTCGGGGATGCCGACGGCATTGGGCATCCTGCCGCCGAAGCGGTTGACCTTCTCCACGAAAGCCTGAGGCACGGAAGAAGAGCCGTGCAGAACGATGGGGAACTCGGGCAGGCGCTTGGAGACCTCCTCCAGCACGTCGAAACGCAGGGGGGGCGGTACCAGAACGCCCTGCTCGTTGCGGGTGCACTGCTCCGGCGTGAACTTATAAGCGCCGTGGCTGGTGCCGATGGCAATGGCAAGGGAGTCGCAGCCGGTCTTGGAGACGAACTCCTCCACTTCCTCGGGACGGGTGTAGGAGGAATCCTCGGCGGAAACGCTCACCTCATCCTCCACGCCGGCCAGCGTGCCCAGCTCGGCCTCGACCACAACGCCGTGGTCATGGGCGTACTCGACGACCTTTTTGGTGATCTCGATGTTCTCGGCGAAGGGCTTGCTGGAAGCGTCGATCATGACGGAGGTAAAACCGCCGTCGATGCAGCTCTTGCAGGTCTCAAAGCTGTCGCCGTGATCCAGATGCAGCGCGATGGGCAGACCGGTCTCGATGACGGCAGCCTCCACCAGCTTGATGAGATAGGTATGGTTGGCATAGGCACGGGCGCCCTTGCTGACCTGCAGGATCAGAGGAGCTTCCAGATCCTTTGCAGCCTCCGTGATACCCTGAACGATCTCCATGTTGTTGACGTTGAAGGCGCCGATGGCGTAGCCGCCGTGGTAGGCCTTCTTAAACATTTCAGTGGTAGTGACCAGTGGCATAATATCATCTCCTGTTTTTATTTGTTCTGCCCCGCAAGAACACCCGCGAACCATCCAAAGGATTGTTAGCAGATTGTCAAATTCAGTTCCCGCGACAGGCGAAAACGATTTTCTTCTATGATAATATCACAGAAAAATTAAATTGCAAGTATTTACAATTCTTTTTTTCAATGATATGATAGTTTCATCTACATTTCATGAAAATGAGGAGGCTTTTTCCCATGAGCGAACTGAAAGGCGCATGTATTTTCGGTCAGTCCGGCGGCCCCACGTCCGTCATCAACGCCAGTGCCTACGGTGTGATCCGCACCGCGCTGGACAATCCCAACATCACCCGCGTTTTGGGTGCTGAGCACGGCATCAAGGGTGTGCTGAACGACCGTCTCTTTGATATGTCGCAGGAAGACCCCGCCGAGCTGGAGCTTTTGAAGTATACCCCCTCTTCCGCGCTGGGTTCCTGCCGCTACAAAATGGCTGATCCCGATGTGGACGATACCGATTACAAGCGGATTCTGGAGATTTTCAAAAAGTACGACGTCCGCTATTTCTTCTATAACGGCGGCAACGACTCCATGGATACCTGCAACAAGATCAGCAAGTATATGCAGAAGGTGGGCTATGAATGCCGCGTGATGGGCGTGCCCAAGACCATCGACAATGACCTCTTCGGCACCGACCACTGCCCCGGCTTCGCCTCTGCCGCCAAGTACATTGCCACCTCCTGCATGGAGGTCTATCAGGATGCCCGTGTGTACGATACCGGCATGGTCTGCATCATCGAGATCATGGGCCGTCACGCCGGCTGGCTGGCTGGCGCTGCCGCTCTGGCCACCGCTTACGGCGCCGGTCCCGATCTGGTGTACCTCCCCGAAGTGGACTTTGATATGGAAACCTTCCTCGCCGATGTGGAGCGGGTCTACAAGGAGAAGGGCAACTGCATGGTAGCCGTGTCCGAGGGCATCCACTATGCCGACGGTTCTTTCGTTTCCGAGGCCAAGACCTCCGCAACCGACGGCTTCGGCCATGCCCAGCTGGGCGGTCTTGAGGTGCTCCTCTCTGAGATCGTGAAGGAGCGTCTGGGCTGCAAGGTCCGCGGCATCGAGCTGAGCCTGCTGCAGCGCTGCGGCGCCCATCTGGCCTCTGAGACCGACATTGAGGAGTCCTTCCTCTCCGGCAAGGCCGCCGTGGAGAACGCGGTCAACGGCATTACCGACAAGATGGTGGGCTTTGAGCGTTCTTATGAGAACGGTCAGTATGTCTGCAAGACGAAGCTGCTGAACCTGACCGACGTGGCAAACACCGAAAAGAAGGTGCCTCTGGAGTGGATCAACGCTGCCCATAACGGCGTGGAGAAGCCCTTCATCGACTATGTGCTGCCTCTGGTTCAGGGTGAGCCGCAGCTGCCCAAGGTGGACTCCCTGCCCCGCTTTGCCAAGCTGAAGAAGGTTCTGGTGAAATAAGCGGTTTTCCGGTTGAACGGTTGAAAAGGATGCGCCTGCAGCAGGACGCATCCTTTTTCTGTTCCGGCGCACGGAAAATTTAAGAAACTGTTCACATCCTTTCCGCTTCAACTGCTAATATGGTGGCATATTATAAGGTCACAGACCGGATCTCAAAGGAGGTATGAAGATGCGGAAGATCGCTGCATTGCTGCTGTCCCTGACGCTGTGCGCCGCCCTGCTGCCGGCACAGGCCGCCGCCTTTTCTGATGTCCCCCCTGCGCACTGGGCGTATCAGGACATTCATGCGGCGGAGTCCCGTGGTCTGATTCAGGGAAACGGCGGAACATTCCGCCCCGGCGATGTGGTCAGCGTTCAGGCGTTTTTGTCCATGGTCTGCCGTGCTTGGGGACTGGATGACCGGAACCTTGCCTCCGGTCAAAACTGGTCGGAGCCCGCCATGGCCTTCGGCCGCTATGCCGGCTGGTTCGATGAAGAAGAGGTGACCCGTACCAACCGTGCCAAACCGGTTACCAGAGAACTGGCTGCCAAGCTGCTGGTGGGCGCCCTGTTCCCCGAGGCTTTGGATGAAACGCGCGTGCCTGCTTTTTCTGATTGGGATTCCGTCAGCTGGGCCCGCCGCCCCTATGTGGAAGCCGCCGCCCGTCTGGGACTGATCGGCGGATACGCAGACGGCGCATTCCATCCGCAGGATCCTCTGACCCGTGCTGCCGCCGCCGCACTGCTGAACCGTGCCCTCTCCAGAAAGCAGACGGCTGCCGGTGCTGCCGTGCAGGTGCCCATTCTGATGTACCATGACGTCTCGTATCTGGGATCGGGGTACTCCAAAACGCCGGAGGTCTTTCGCCGGCAGATGCGGGAGCTGAAGGACGCCGGTTTTCACACGGTGACCTACGCCCAGCTGATCGATTTCGTGGAGAACGGAACGGCGCTTCCGGAAAAGCCTGTGGTCATCAGTGTGGATGACGGTTACCGCACCAATTATGAATACCTCTATCCCATTCTGCGGGAGCTGGATATGAAGGCGGAGATCGCCCTGATCGGCGGCGCGGTGCAGTACAGCAGCTGGGGACTGCACTGGGATGAAATCGAGGAAATGGCACGCAGCGGTCTGGTCTCCTTTCAGGCGCATACCGACCGGATGCACGCGGACCAAACCGCACAGGGCGGTCGGCTGGGCGTTTTGAAAGCTCCCGGAGAATCCTGGGCGGAATATGTAGAGGTGCTGGGCGCAGACACTGCCGCCATTACACGGCGGATTCAGGAGCATCTGGGGACCCGTCCCACAGCCTTCGTCTATCCCCGTGGAAAGTGGAGCCCCATGACAGAAGCCGTGATTCGGGAACAGGGATATCAGGCATCCGTGACCACGCGGGACGGCGTTGCCCGCGTCATACAAGGTGACCCCGCTTCCTTGTATCATATGGACCGCATCGGGATGGATTTTCGGAACGGCAGCGTTGTGGAAACCATAAAACAGTTCGGTTACAAGAGCTGACAGGTTGTTTTCCTTGTCAGTATTCCCCGGAGAAGCCTGCCCAATGGGCAGGTTTCTCCGGGGATGGGTCTTTTCAAGGCGCGGATGATGTGATATATAATAAGGAGTATAAAAATATGAGACTGCGCCCTCTGCGGCGCAAAACGGAATACGGAAGGATGGATCCTCATTGCTGCAAATTTACGGAACACTGGGGCCTGCCTGTGCCGAACAGGCAGCTTTGGAAGCCATGCTGCGTGCCGGTCTGACCGGTATGCGGCTGAATCTGTCTCACTGCGATCTGGCGGACAGCCAGCCGCTGCTGGAGGCCTATCGGGCAGCTGGGGCTGCCGTGGGCGTGCAGCCCCAGCTGCTGATCGACATGGAAGGTCCGGAGCTGCGCATTGGCGCGGTGTCCCCCATGACGCTGGAAGAGGGAGCGGAGATATTCCTCGGCACAGACGGGATCGAAGTCCCCGCTGCCCTGCTTGCCGCGCTGTGCTCCGGCGATGAACTGCTGCTGGATGACGGCAAGCTGGCGCTTCAAGCGCTGACGGCAGCACCGGACCGTGCCGCGTGCAGGGTCACGCGGGGCGGGTCGCTGACCAGCCGGAAAAGCATCAAGCTGGTCGGCAGGGAGATCCGGATGCCTGTTTCTACCGAACGGGATCTGCGCAACATCCGGCAGGCGGTCCAAAACGGCGTGACCGGCCTGATGCAGCCCTTTGTCCGCAGCGGAGAAGACGTAAAGGAGCTGCGGAGCATTCTGAATGAAAACGGCGCCGGACAGCTGGAGATCCATGCCAAGATCGAAACCATGGAGGGCGTCCATCATCTGGAGGAGATCCTGCCCCACGCAGACGTCATCGTCATCGCCCGCGGGGATCTTGGCAACGATATGCCGCTGTGGCAGCTGCCCGCCGTGCAAAAAAAGATCTCCGCCGCCTGCCGCCGGACCGGAACCCCCTTTGTGGTGGTCAACCAGATGCTCGCCTCCATGGAGCGCGCGCCGATCCCAACCCGTGCGGAGGTCAGCGACATCTTCAACGCCGTGGCAGACGGTGCAGGCGGCGTCATGCTGACCAACGAGACTGCCGTGGGCGCCTATCCTGTGGAAGCGGCGGTTTATCTGGCCCGCACCGCCGTGGAAGCGGAACGCTGGCTGCGGCAGCAGGAAAAGGCATGAGCCTGCCGAAAAAAGCGGCACAGCCACTGTTTCGACAAACTGAGAACGGGGACTTTCCGCATGGAAAGTCCCCGTTCTTTAACAATTTTTCTGATAAATGCTCCAAAGGCCGTTCATCAGCAGGTATTTGTCATAGACAATGCGGTTGCGGCAGTAGCGGAGGATCACCGGAGCGTTGCCGCCGGTGGCAACCACACTGACCTCCCGCCCCGGAAATTCCTCCCGGATGCGGTCAATGATGCCGTCCAGCATACCGGCGGTGCCGTATACGATTCCGGAGCGCATACAGTCCTCCGTGTTTTTGCCGATCAGCGTCTTGGGATGCTGCAAAGAGATGTCCGGCAGCTGGGCAGCCCGACGGCTGAGGGCCTCCAGAGACACGTTGACGCCCGGCAGCAGCATACCGCCCTCGTAGGTGCGGCCTTCCGAGATCACGCCGACTGTGGTGGCAGTCCCCATGTCAATGGTAATGATCGGCGGCTGGAACCGTTCCAGCGCCGCCACGGCATCCGCCACAATGTCCGCTCCCACCTGTGTTTGAACGGTCAGGCGGATATTGAGACCGGTCTTGACACCGGGGCCGACCACCATGGGCGGTTTGCCCAGCAGACGGGTCAGTGCCTTTTCCATCATAAAATTCAGCGGCGGCACCACGTTGCACAAAATCGCTCCGGTGACCTGCCGGTAATCGTAGCGGTACAGCGTGAAAAGATTCATCAGGTCCACGCTGATCTGGTCCGCGGTTTTTCGGCTGTCCGTATCCAGCGACGCCAGAAACTGAAGATGCTGTTCCCTGTCAAACAGCCCGATGGAGGTGTTGGAATTGCCTACATCCACGGCAAGCAGCACACGTCCACGCCCCTTTCTCTGCGTTTTTTTCTATGGTAGCACGTCTGACCGCCGCTTGCAAGTCCCCGCAGGCTCTGTTATGATGAATCCGATAAAGAGAAAAGGTGGTGCGATGATGGATTACTGGAAATGGAGCGCTTCTCCCCTCGGCCGTCTGCTGCTGGCCTCTGACGGGACAGCGCTCACAGGGCTGTGGCTGGAGGGGCAGGCGCACTTTGCCGCTGCGCTGACGGGGACTCCGCAGGAATCTCCGGATCTGCCGGTCTTTCTGGAAACGGAAATTTGGCTTCGGGCTTATTTTTCCAAAATGCCCCTGCCCCCTCTGCCGCCGCTGTCCCCCCGCGGCACGCCCTTCCGGCAGGCGGTCTGGCAGCAGCTGCTGAAGATCCCCTGCGGGACAACGGTCACTTACGGGGAACTGGCCGGCAGGCTGCGGAAGCAGGGCGTTTCCGCTTCCCCCCGGGCTGTCGGGGGCGCCGTGGGGCACAACCCCGTTTCCATTCTGATCCCCTGTCACCGCGTCGTGGGAAGCGGCGGCAGACTGACCGGATACGCCGGCGGGATCGCGGCAAAGCGGTGGCTCCTGCGGCTGGAAGGGGCGGACATGGAGGAAGCCTGAACGGAAGCGCTGTGAAAGTGCGTTTCCGTTCAGGACCGGTGGGCTCACCTTATAAAATAATGCAGATCAGACCGCCGCTCCCCTCGTTGATGATGCGGGTCAGTGTCTCCTGCAGCTTTCTCCGCGCGTCCTCCGGCATGCGCTTCAGCTTGGTCTGCAAATCATCGCTGACCAGCTCGTGGAAGCTGCGGCCGAAAATGTTGGACTGCCAGATCTTGCTGGTATCTCCCTCAAATTCCTGCAGGAGATAGTTCACCATGTCCTCAGACTGCTTCTCATTGCCCACAATGGGCGAGACCGCCGTCTCAATGTCTGCCCGGATCATATGTATTGTCTAGAACAAACAGAAGCTTTTCCTTTGGTTCGCTGGATGGTATACTCCTGCTGCTCCGGCATCCCTTTCAGGTACACGGTCACGCGAACAGTCTTCTTATCACCCGTTCCCATAACCTCCATATGATCCAGCAGCGCATCCACCAATCCGACTGTGAATCCCTCGGAGAAGTCCAGTTCCCGAGCGATGACTTGTTTCAACGCCTGAACCGACTGCGCCCACTCATGCTCTTTTCGCCTCTCCTCTTCCAGCGTTTGCAGCCGTTCTTCCAGCACTTTCAATTCTGTGTTGAAGCGTTCGTTCCGGGCCGAGAATTCAGCGTTGCTGATGTTTCCGTCAATACTCAAATCAAGAAGCCTGTCCTTCCGCCGCTGAATAGTCTCCATCTCCGCTTTGCATTTTGATGTCTCCGCTTTGAGCTTACCCTTGCTGTCGGCGGAGGCATAGATCTGCGCCAGCTCCTCTACGATCTCAGATTTATCCTTGGCGACCGTCTCCAGCGATTGGCGCAAAATATCGTCAGCTTCAATGGTGTAAAGGATGGGCGCTGTACATCCATTCTTGCCATTCTTCACGTACTCCTGACACTGCCAAACCTCCTTGCTGCCGCTTTTATAGCGGTAGAGGTTCCGGTAATACGGTGTTTTATGGACACCGCAGATAATTTTTCCGCTGTAAGGATACTGATTTTGATAGCAGCCCTTGTCCTTTGCGCTTTGCTTTTCAGAGCGGCGCTGCAAGAGGCTGTTTGCCTTATCCCAAAGCTCCTCTGTCACAATAGGCGGCACGTTTTCCTTGTCCGGGTACATCGTCCAGTCCTCGGGGGCAAAGTATTTCACATTTTTTAACTTGTAGTCGATCTTGCTGGTCTTACCGCCGCAGTACCAGCCCTTGTATTTAGGATTGCAGAGGATGCCACGCACCGTACTGAACGAAAATTCCCGTCCATTGCTGTTCTGGTAGCCGTGGTCTGTCAGATAGTTGGCAATGGAGCGGACGCCCATATACTGATTGGCATACAGGTCAAAAATCAGCCGTACCAGTTCCGCTTCTTTCTCGTCGATGACCAGTCTGCCATCTTGCTTTCGGTAGCCCCAAATACGATTGCTGCCCAGCACCACGCCGTTTTCAATGGCACGCTTGAAGCCGAACTTTACCCGTTCTGAGATTTTCCGCACTTCGTCCTGCGCAATGCTGGACATGATCGTTAGTCGCAACTCTGCGTCCGGCATCAATGTGTTGATATTGTCAGACTGAAATAGCACACCTACGCCGCATTGCAGCAGTTCCTGCGTATAGCGGATACTGTCCAAGGTATTGCGGGAAAAACGTGAGATTTCCTTTGTCACGATGAAGTCGAATTTTTTCGCATGGGCGTCTTCGATCATTCGCAGGAACCGCTCTCGCTTTTTTACGCTGGTACCGCTGAGACCTTCATCTACATAACCATCCACAAATGTCCAGTTGGGGCAGTTGCGGATGAAATCGTTGTAGTAACTGACCTGTGCAGACAGGGAGTGAAGCTGCTCGTCCTTATCCGTAGAAACGCGGGCATAGAATGTGACCCGCAGTGGAAGATCATAGATTGTCCTTCCGGAACTCAGCGCATTCCGAATTTCATAAATGTCCACAGCCTGCCTCCTTAACTTCTGTTTGTATCGCTATTATACAAAGGAACTGCTGGATTTTCAATTATATCTTATAGTATCATACTAGAAAAGCAGGCATTTCTCTGTCGAAGCAGAGAAATGCCCACTACATTCTTTTGATTTACAGATACCAAAGCGATGCTTCAACATTCGCGTTCTTCTCTCAGTCGAAACCATACTCGCTGCGGTGCACTTTGTAAATGATCTACACCAAACTCCTTGCAGATCAGCATTCCAGATATATCATACACTGTCTCTCCCCTCCCTTGCTTTGTATTTCCGCAGGAACTCATCAATGGTGGCGCAGGTATCATCCCACCCCGCATAGCACCAGTCCTCGCTTTCAAAATCCAGATATCCACTTTTGGGGATCTCTATGGATTCCGTTGTCAAGATGGTCCCATAGAAGTTGACAAGGATGCCCCGTGCCAACTGACAAGGCGATCCCCAGTCGTCATCTGCATGACGAACCTCATACATCTTCATGCCGATGGGCACGCTGGCCCGGTCTATCCGCCAGTCACTGAACAGTGCTGGTACGCCGAATATGGATATCTCTTCATAGATCATTTTGTTTGCGTTTTTTCTCATGTGAAGGACCTCATTTCAAAAAATACGGCCCCGGAACAATCCGGGGCCATGGGAAAAACGTTATTTCAATCTGAATACCGGGCCTTTGGGTCTGAACGGTAAGCGGCATCCTGCCGGGATCAGAAAAGCATGAGTTCGTCCGCGCAGATCCAGACGGTCACAGGCTCCATCCGTGATGATGAGCAAAGGGGCATCCTTTGGAAACCTGTCATCCTCCTCCAACAGGTCGATCCCCGGTTGTAATTTGGTCCCTCCCCGGCCCCGGACATTCACTTCCCCGGCAATCTCCTCTGGTGCCATGATGCCTTGGTCGTAAGCGACGGCATCGCAAAACACCACACGGACATGATGAACATCCCTCGCTTCTGCATAGCTGGCAATAGAGCCAAGCGCCGCCGCTAACAGACTCCGTTCCATGGAACCGGAGGTATCCAGCAGAACACCGAAGATGCGCTGCTCCATTGGCCCGTTTGGAAATGTCCATACAGGGCGTGGGATATCCGGCGTGGAACTTTGGCGACGACTGAGACGGGCATAGGTGCGCTGTGGCTCCAACGGCTGAAACTGTTCGTCAAACCATTTGGCAAGCTTGACATCCCACGGAATTGGCGGCTGCTGAATGGACCTGACTTCTTCAATCAAATTGGCGGGTAGCTTGCCGCGTCCTCGCTGCTGATGATAGTCCAGTCCACGTTGGATGGCAGACCGATAAAAGACGTCGAGTGATGCTCCATCTCGTGTTTCCCACCATGGCTCATCGCTGTATATGATATCCTTTGGGTCAAGGCTCTGGTAATATTTCAGATCCGCACAAAGAGTATCGTAGATGCTTTCGGCGGACATGCCCTGAAATGCCGCATCATAAAGGGCTGTTTCCGGCATCTGCCCCACATCCATCTCCAAAAGCCAACCATTGATGATATAATCACAGGCTACATTCCATAAAACGGGATCTCGGTTTTCTCTGCGCACATCATGGCGGAGTGCTGCGTGCAGGAATTCATGAGCCAGCACAAATTTCCATTCCTGACCTGTCATACGACAGCAGGGATTGATATAGATCTCCTGTAAATGCGGGTCTACTGCCGCTACATGGATATGCATTCGCCGAACGGTTTCTGCATCATCGACTAACCGAAAGCCAGATGCCACAGCCCCCAGCAAAGGATAACTGCTGACGAACCATTCCTTTGCCCGGAAATAGGCGGTATATGATCTTCTGTGGCCTTTCCGCTCCTCTTGGGTCAATCCACCCGCCATCTGGATCGAATCGGTCAGCGCCCGACGGAGAGAATCAGCAAATGCCACTTCAAAATCACGGTATTGGTTCTCGCCGTCCCAAACCATGTCCCCTCTTCCGCCAGACATGGTGCCTAAATTCTGCGTAGGTCTGCTTTGTGGTTCGTCTAAAAAGCGTTCGAAGAGCTTCTGCTCGTCCGTGCTGTGGAATCCATAAACATCGCTGACATCCATGGGCGGCGTACCAAGCTTGCTGTCCAGCAGGAACCGGGTCACCACCGCGTCGCAGGCCATCTGCCAAACGGCGTTGTCCTTGTGCTGCTCTGTGATATGTCCCATGCCCAGATGGAGCATACTATGCGCCAGCACATAGACCCACTCGCCAACCGTCCCCGCCTTACGTGGATTCAGATAGATGTGCCCCCGGCTGGTGACATAGGTCCAATCCGTCTTCGCCATCGGGTAGCTGCTGTCTATGTGAACATGGGGGATCTCCTCTGCCAGTCCTGCCAGTGGAGAACGACCCAGCTTGGCAAGGGCGGCATCTATGGTTTCTGTATTCAATCGATATTCTTTTTTCATTGCCGCTTACCGATCAGACTGGGGATGTCCTTGGCTGCCTCTACGATAAACCAGTTGGGCAGCTCTCTTCCATCCTCCGGGGTAATGGCCATCTGTGCGACCTCCAAGCTGATCTCCGCCAATTCTACCAGCAGTTCCTTGGCCCGGTATGCCAGTGTCCGTGTTTCACCGCTGAGCTTACCGCGAGAAGCAGGCAGTTCCTTGATGAGCTGCGTTCGGAAACTCTGAGCGAGGAAATACAGCACGTCCCGTTCCTCTGGTTTTGCCGGCCAGCGCTGTGCTCCGGCTATGATCTTTTTGACGGAATATTGACACCGTATCTGTCGAACATAGGCTACGAACTGTGTCGCATGGGCAGCAGTCAGGCAGCCGTAGGCAAGAAGAGACAGCTCCTGCTCGGAAATGTTTTCTCCGTAGCTATGGAGGGCGTCACTGAGCATATGCCAGCTCCGGGGCGTGGAAAATGGCTCTTCCGTCTTGGGCGGCTGTGCCCACAGATGATCAGGACGGGCGCAGATGTAATCGTAGACATAGCGGTGAATGCCGTTTTGTGATGCCCATTCCAGCCAGACACGGCTGCTGACGGTCATTTCTACATGGAACATTCGATTCAGCAGCGCCGAGGACATGGGACGGGTGATGGCATTGTCCTGTGCCCGGTTGCCAGCACCGATGACGATAGAACCTTTCGGAAGATGATATTCTCCGATACGGCGTTCCAGAATCAGAGAATAAAACGCCTTTTGCACCTCGTGGGAACAAGCGTTCAGCTCATCTAGAAACAGGCAGTATGGCTCAGCCCGGGCAATACTTTTCGGCGGACAGAATATGCTGCGTCCCTCCACGATCTGCGGCACACCGATGATATCCTCCGGGGCCAACTGACTCCCCAGCAGGGATACACACTCCAATCCGAGATCCTTTGCAAACTGCTCTACAATGGCGGATTTTCCGATCCCCGGCGCACCCCATATGAATACCGGCCGCACAGTGCCCACATTCAGCAGTACATCCATGAGCTGCTTTTGATCGACTTGAATAGGAATGTTCACAGTCTCCCTCGCCTTTCCAATATGGTCTTGATCCTGATACACTCAGCATAGCAGGTACAGCGGACAGCCAATGTCCATTTGAAAATTTTGTCCCGTATGACTTCTAAATGTACCGTCATACTCCACTTACCTCCATGACCTCACCGGTCTCGCTGTCTACTTCGACCACCGTTCCCGGAACCATATACATATCCTCACTGACCTCGCTCTTGATGGTTCCATCCTGTGCCATACTCCGGAGGAAATCAGATTTCAGCGGCGCATATTTCAGCACTTTTTTCAATACCGTTTTCTTGGCCATTTCTTCAAAGTTCGTTTGCCACGGACCGGCGTTAAATGATTTGCTGTATTGCTGAGCAAAGCTCCGAATGGCATCCATGCTCATCACATCGTAACCGAACCCGCCATCCTTGGTGCGGAACATGGCATAAACATAGGTGGGTTCCCCACGCTCAGAAGCTGCGGGAACGTGTTTCAGGACCGGGTCCAGCCCAAAGGAATATGTAAAATCATCGTGTTCATAGACGACTTGAGCTTGAATGATGCTGACCTCACCGCTTCGGTACGCCAGATCGATCAATCCCTTATACCCAAGCTGGAACTGACATTCGTTGCAGCGGCTTTTGCTGTTGTAGTATGGAATCAGATATGCCTGACCAAGAGGCGTGTTAGGTTCCATTCCCAACTGCGCAGCTGTCATCATGGCAGCAAGAAAAGACTGCGGAGTTGTCTGGGCGAGCTTCGGATTGGTAGAGAGTGCAGACAGGACGATTCGGGTAAATCGCTCTGGTGTCATGACTGCGGGCAGAGCCTTTTTGATCTCCCCCTGCATCTGCTTAATGTAGGTCTGCATGGATGCTCTCGCATCTGTGGTCTTTGCTGATGGCTGCGCGGTAGCTTTCTGGATCATATCATTGCTCATATCATACGGCCTCCAATGTGCGCTCTGTTACCTTAAAGGGACGGAGCGTTGTATCTTTGTAGTAAGGTGCCAGATCGATATCGGGATGATCTTTGGCGAATTCCTTTGCCTGAAATGTCTGCCGGACCTGTGACCTCCAACTGACATGGAACGTCCCGCAGGAACCGCTGTCCGCATCGCCCAGATCGGCTTTGATCGTATTTTCGATCTCACCGATACGAAGATCCAGCATCTTTTTGTTCTCTTTCAAGCGCATGTATTCTCGCAGAACATCATCCCGGCCAAACAGTGCCGCGGTAGTATGCTGACTGATGGGGTAAATCTCCTGCAAAGCCGTTGTGGTTGCGGCGGAACCATCCGCAGCAGGCGGGATATCTGCTTCTACCTGTTTCCAAAACTCGGCTTCCGCTGCCATCAGAGCATCGATCTCTGCCTGATCCCGCTCCAGAACAAAGGTGAAGAAGCCACGGCCATAGGCCAGCACAGCGAGATACCACCGCTCTGCCCCAGTTACGGCCAGATAATGGACGCACTGTGCGTAATACTGCACTGGGAACTCCACCCCATGAAACTGCTTTAGATCCAGCGAAAAGGTAGTTTTGCACTCCAAGCCTGCGTTTTCCCCCATCACCATCCGGTCTACATCTGCATGAGCAAAAGGATATTGAGGATTATAGAGCATGGCGGAGAGCCGGTAGACCCGCTTATCGGTTTCCTCTGACCAGCGGCGGGCAACATAACTTTCCAGATCTCGGCCCTGCCGCATGGCTTCCGTATCTTCTTTTTCTGTTGCCCGTCCTGTTTTGTCTGCCCAAACAGAAAAAGGGCTTGCCCATTTGGACAAGCCCACAATGGCGGAGGCATCAGAGCCGCCGATGCTCTTTCTCCGTTGCCGCAGCCATTCTTTCCGGCTCATATGTTTGGTAGAGATTTTGTGGATACCTTTCATCACATACTCCTTATCGCATAGAAAGAGCGGCCATTTTGTCCATTAGGACATGGCCGCTCATCACTCTGTTCCAGTTGTTTTCCTGATAGTTTTTCGTATTCCGGTGGGGCATACTGTGCGTCACAAGATCGCTGATGGCATTGATGGCTCCCCATGCAGTCCCCCGGAACTTGGCAATGTCAGGAGCAAAGTAGCAGACCATGAATTCATCTTTGATCTTGGAAACAGCGGCCTTTTCCCTGTCTGTTGAATTCTCTGTAATGGGAAACAGCTGATTGAGAATATCCCGGATCTCCCCGTCGCTGAGGGTTTTGTTCACTGCCGCATCCGCATAGTCGGCAAGGCCGCGCATGTAGTCATTTGCACGGAACAGACAATCTCTCGCTTCGCTCAACCGTTCATGAACATTTTCTGTATGGCGCATGGACCAGCTGCGCTTTGCAGTAGCCAGTGCCACATTCAACGTGTTATTGCAGACGACCCGGATGGGAGTCATGCAGACACGGACACCGCTGCTGCCATCATGGGCGTTGGTGAAACATAGATACGGCTCCACAGCGTCCCCGATGATGTTCTGTTCCGGCATCTTTGCCAGCAGCCAGATCTGCTTGCCGCCCCGCAGGGAGCCTGCCGTTTCGTAATGAACATCCCCGCCGATCAAGTCATCAGTGAACCTAAAGGCATCAATATTCTGTACGATTTTGTAGCGGTCCCCCACTACCCCCAGAATGCTGTCATCACTTTCCCGGACATTTGCTTTGAATCCCTTGATGATCCCGCCGCGGGCATTAAAAATATTTTCCTGCCGAACGGTCCAATCCAACCCCGCAAAACGCAGGGCATCTTCACTGCTGGGGGCTTCGGATACCTCTGTTCCAAGGCCATGCCATGGACGCTCTCTCACATACATCATACTCTCTACATTTGCTGCCATTTGAACTACCTTCTTTCTAAAATGATCACCGAAAACGCCCTATGCTCCGCCGTCCTATGATACGCAGGATCGTCAGAGCGTCTCTGGTGTCATAGAGATAGTATGTCATTGAAAGCTGAAGATTTTACAGATGGGAATGACTGGAACATAAACAAAGCATAATAAAACCTCGGAGCACGTTGCCCCGAGGTTTTCTGTGCATATTATACGATTAAAATGACGGCTTTTTGCAAAATGTGAGATTTTTCGAAAAGAGACAGTAGGTGTCTACATAGCTTGTTATACTGAAATCATCCTCCGATAGAACCTCCGCATCCATGCCTACGCGCCTTTGCGCGGGGACTGCTGTTGGGTATCATTCTCCGCCTATACAGCTCCCGAAAAGGAGATTGTGGACTCTGTATCTTCGCATGGATGCCGGAGCGGAGGGCGCTTAGTCGTTTTCAAAAATTAGAAATTTGTAGGCGGGGATATCCAGCACGGCGGCAATGTCAAACAGCGTGTCAAGGGAGATGGCCTTTTGAATGTTGGGAGCTTCGACATGGCCGATAAAAGCCGGTGTCCGGTCGATCTTTTCGGCAAGTTCTTCTTGCGTCAGTCCCCGAAGCTTTCGATAATAAGCGATTTTCAATCCAAGCTGTAAATATTCGGATTCGTAGATTGCTTTCATGCCATCACCTCATGCACTATATCCTAACGAATGTAAACAGCGATTGACATGATATTAAAAAGATTATATTATATTTAATAGATATGAAAAATGTGCTGTGGAGGATGAAAAGTGAATGAATTTGGACAGG
>JAPFEH010000085.1 GCA_026169195.1 Dysosmobacter sp.
GGTCGGGGCGACACCACCTTCGCCGGCTATATCAACGAGCGCCTGTATCACGACATTCCAACGGCTCTGAAAACAGCCGCCGCTCTGGTTTCTTTGAAAATGGAAACCCCCGGTCCCTTCACAGGCACCCGGGATGATCTGAACGCCTATCTGCGCAAGTTTTACTGAGCCCAGTAATCCCGCAGGCAGCATCCTTCTTTCGGCAGACTGCGCAGAAGAGACAACCATCGCGGCACCCGCACCACATAGAAGCGGCGCAGCTTACGCTGCGCCGCTTCTATCAAATGTTCATACTTCCCGCCAAACTTCTTCTTCAGCGCTGCCTGCTCAGCTTCCGGATGGTTTCCAACCACAGTCCGGTCCGATCCGGCAGCCGCTTCTTTATGGAAACCTTCCGGACCCGCCGCAAAAGCGACCGTTTGCCTTGCCGCAGCTGCTGCCGCGAGACCGCCATCGGGACCGGAAAGGGATTCGATCACCCAAAGAAGTAATTGAAAATATCAAAGGGATCTGTGAAATAATTGCCGGACTGTCCATTGTCGCTTCCACCGTTTTGCACAGGCTCCTGCGTCTGCGGCGTCTGCTGTTCAGCGGGCACAGCGCCCCACGTGATGTCTACTTCCATCGTTTCGCCGGCCCGGTAAATGGTAAGGGTCACGGTATCTCCGGCAGAATATTTTTTCTTGGCAGCATTCAGATCCTCTACTGTTTTGATTTCGGTGTCATCCACCTTCGTGATCACATCGCCCAGCTTCAGCCCCGCCTTCTCCGCGGCGCTGCCTTCCTCCGTCGAGCAGACGAACACGCCGCTGCTGATGTCATAACGGTACTGCGCCGCCATCTGCTCTGTCATGGTCATCGGCGTGATCCCCAGATAGGGTTTGTTGGTGATATATCCGTTGGTCATAATATCCTGAATCATTGCCGACACATCATTGATGGGAATGGCAAACCCGAGCCCTTCCACAGATTCTCTGGTGCTGGTGCTGGAATACTTGGCGGAGACGATCCCGACCACCTCGCCATACTGGTTGAACATCGGGCCGCCGGAGTTGCCGGGGTTGATGGATGCGTCGGTCTGGATCATATTAAAGGGCGTGCCGTCCACATTGATGGCCCGGTTTACACAGGAGACCATACCGCCGCTCATGGAAAACGTCAGTTCTCCCAGCGGATTGCCCACCGCCAAAACATGGTCGCCCACATTCAGATAATCGCTGTTGCCCAGCGTCACAGGCTGGAGATCCGCGGCGTTCACCTTGATGACGGCAATGTCGTAGTCCTCATCGCCGCCGACATATTTGGCGTCGTATTCGTCTCCGTTATACATGGTGACCTTTACCGTCTCGGCATCCTTGACCACATGGTAATTGGTGACGATAAATCCGTCCTTCGTCAGCACGAAGCCGCTGCCGGCGGACGCGGTCTGCACCGGCTGGCCGAAGAAGTTGGTTCCGGCAGTTCCGGTAACATTGATGGACACCACGCTGCCCACGTTTGCGGCATAAACCTCCGCATCGCTCATGGCCGTCTTCCCGTCCACCTGCTGGATCGCAACCTGCGTGGCCTGACGGTCGCTGACCTGAATGGTACTCTCATTTCTGCTGAGTCCGCCGCTCAATCCCCAAACGGTTCCTCCGCCGATCACACCGCCCAGTATGGCACAGGCCAGTGCCAGTGCGGTGATCTTCATTCCCGCGCGGTTTTTCTTCACAGGCTTCATCTCCTGCACAGGCTGCTGCCCGGATTGACTGCCGCAGTCAGGCTCAAAGCTCTGTCCCGGCTGGTTATCATCCTGATACTGATAATGATACAGATTGTTTTCGTCCTGATACATACAGGGTTCCTCCTTCAGTGTATTGAGCATATCACTTGATTATGACCAAATCATGAAGCGGGTTTGTACGGTCTTTGAATTCTTCTCCCGCCCGGCTTCCGGATCCGCCGGAGGATCGCTGCGGCGATCGCTCACGCCCTTCCGGAAGCTTTGAGTGCAGTATAGCGCCTATAACTTAAAAACAGCTGAAAGAAGTTTGAAACAATTGTGAACAGCCTGCAAAGGCTGCATCTTTTTATCATTTTTATCGGTTCGCCTATTTCCCATTCTGCAGACCTGTGATATGATGTAGAAGAATACCCATATAAGGAGACACCACCGTGCTGAAAGTGGAATCGATCAAACTCCCTCCCGGCGGGGACATGGGCGCTTTGTCTGCGGAAGTCGCCCGGATCCTGAAAATCCGCGAAAAAGACCTCTTATCCCTGCGGATCCTCCGCCGCAGCGTGGACGCCCGCGACGGCGTGTCCATCGTCTATACGGTCGAGGCTTCTGTCAAAGACGAAGCCCTCGTGCTCAAGCGCTGTCACAAAAAAGTCACCCGCATGGAGCGCAATCCCGTCTATATCCTGCCGCCGTCTCTTCCGGCTCCGGATATTCCGCCCATCGTGGTGGGGGCCGGACCTGCCGGCCTGTTTGCCGCTTTGGTGCTGGCCAGAGCCGGTCTCCGCCCGATCCTGCTGGAACGGGGCCGGGCCGTGGAACAGCGCAAAGCCGATGTGGAGCGCTTCTGGTCCACAGGTCAGCTGGACCCCTCCAGCAATGTTCAATTTGGAGAGGGCGGCGCCGGAGCCTTTTCAGACGGCAAGCTCAATACCGGAACCAAGGATATCCGCCACCGGTTTATTCTGGAAACACTGGCAGCACATGGTGCGCCGGAGGATATCCTCATTGATGCCAAACCCCATATCGGCACCGACTATCTCTATGTTACCCTGCAAAATCTGCGTCGGGAATTGCTCTCTGCCGGAGCAGACATCCGCTTTGAAAGCCGCCTTACCGATCTGGAGATTCAGGACGGCGCCTTGACGGGCATCACCGTAGAGGGGCCTGAGGGAACAGAGACGCTCCCCTGCCGCCGCTTGATCCTGTGTCCCGGACACTCCGCCCGGGATACCTTTGCATTGCTTCATGCCAAAGGGATCACCATGGAGGCAAAGCCCTTTGCTGTGGGGGTCCGCATCGAACAGCGGCAGGCGGACTGCGATGCCGCCCAATATAAGCAGTATGCCGGTCATCCCGGCCTTCCCGCCTCCTCCTACAAGCTGTCCTGCCATCTTCCAAACGGTCGCTCCGTCTTTTCCTTTTGCGTCTGTCCCGGCGGCGAAGTGGTTGCCGCCGCGTCGGAAGCGGGCCGTGTCGTCACCAACGGTATGAGCGAATTCGCCCGCGCACGGGAAAACATCAACGGCGCGCTGCTGGTCAATGTAACGCCGGAGGATTTCGGCGGCGATTCCCCGCTGGCAGGCGTCGCGTTCCAGCGGCAGCTGGAGGAAGCCGCCTATGCGCTGGGCGGCGGCGGGTTTTATGCTCCCGCGCAGTGCGTGGAGGATTTTCTGGCCCGCCGCCCCTCCCGAGGCCCCGGCCGCATCCATCCCAGCTATCGCCCCGGCGTTGTCTGGACAGATCTTCACAGCTGTCTGCCTCCCTTCGTTTCGGAAGCACTGGAGCAGGCGCTGCCGCTTCTGGGCCGGAAACTGCGCGGTTATGACCATCCTGACGCGGTGCTGACCGCTGTGGAAAGCCGTTCTTCTTCTCCCGTCCGCATTCTGCGGGATGCATGCTGCCAGTCCTCTTTGAAGGGTCTGTATCCCTGCGGCGAGGGCGCCGGTTATGCCGGCGGGATTCTCTCCGCCGCGGCGGACGGTATGCGCTGTGCCGAGCAGCTCTGCCGCGCCATTTCCAAGGAGGTATAAGATATGCCAAGACACATCTGCGTTTATCAGGAATTCCTGACGGACACCCATAAGGCACAGATCACAAAAACCGCGGAAGACTGCGGCTTTGTCCCGCACTTTTTCACGCCGGATCAGACGGAAGAAGCCCGTGCCTGCTTACAGTCCTGCGAGGTCTTGTATGCACACTCTCCGGACCTTCTGCGCTCAGCCCCCGCCTCTTTGCAATGGTACTGCTGCTCCTTTGCCGGAGTCGATCCCTATTGCAGCGATCCGGCGCTTTTCGCAAATCCAGACTGTATCCTCACCAACTCCAACGTTTACGGCGTGACCATCTCCGAGCATGTGGTCATGGTCACCCTGATGCTGCTGCGCCGGATGCCGGAATATGAAGAGATCATTTCCCGCCGCAGCTGGTCCAATCAGCTGCCCATCCGCTCTATTCGGGATAACGAATTCACCATTCTGGGCACCGGAGATATCGGCATCCATGTTGCCCGGCGGATGCGTGATATGGGAGCGGCAAAGATCATCGGTCTTAACCGAAGCGGCTGCGCTCATCCGGACTTTGACCGGATTTATCCCATCTCCGATCTGGACCGGATCCTGCCGGAGACCAAAATTCTCATCATGGCCCTTCCCGGAACAGCGGAGACCCGTCACATTCTCAATCGCAGGCGGATCGCCCTGCTGCCCGCCGACGCTTATGTCATCAATGTGGGCCGCGGTACTGCCATTGAGCAGGAACCGCTGATCGAAGCGCTGAATGAAGACCGCATTGCCGGCGCGGCTCTGGATGTGATGGAGCCGGAGCCGCTGCCTCCGGAGCATCCTCTGTGGTCTGCCAGACATTTGATCCTGACGCCTCATGTGTCCGGCAATATGACGCTGGGCTATACCTGCGACCGCAATGTGGCACTTTTCTGCGAGGATCTTCAAAACTATGCCGCCGGACGGCCTCTGCGCGGCTTTGTAGACCGTCAAAAGGGCTATTGACCATCTCTCCCGTCTCCGGACGGGATACAGAACCGAGGAGGTTTTTCCATGAATCATTTCACGTTCTATTCCCCCACCTTGTTCGCCTTCGGCGATGGCGAAGAGCAGCATACCGGCGCGCTGGTAAAACGCTTTGGCGGCACCAAAGTATTGCTGGTTTATGGAAGCGGCTCCGTAAAGCGCAACGGCGCCTACGCGGCCGTCACCGGCTCTTTGCAGAAAGCCGGCATCCCCTTTGCGGAACTGTCCGGTATTCAGGCCAATCCGCGCAGCGGAAAGGTTTATGAAGGAATCGAGCTGGTCCGTCGGGAGGGCTGTGATTTCCTGCTGGCGCTGGGCGGCGGCAGCGTGATCGACACCGCCAAGGCCATCGGCTTCGGCGCCGGATACCACGGTGATTTCTGGGACTTTTTCACCGGAGAGGCCGCCATTGAAACCACGCTCCCCGTAGGCGTTGTGCTGACCATAGCCGCTGCCGGCAGCGAAGGCAGCGACAGCTGCGTCATTACACAGGAGGAAGGGAATCTGAAATGGGGCTGTCCCAAAACCGATCTCATCCGGCCCAAGTTTGCCGTGCTGAATCCCCGCTTCACCTGTTCTCTGCCCGCCTATCAGATCGCCTGCGGCGCAGTGGATATGCTGGCACACATCTGTGAACGCTATTTCACCAATACGCCGGACGTCGGGTTGACGGACCGCCTGTGCGAAGCGCTGCTGAAAACCATTCTGGACGCCGCGCCCAAGGCTGTAGCTCTGCCGGAGGATACTGCCTCCCATGCCGACCTGATGTGGGCCGGTATGCTGGCTCACAACAATCTCTGCGGCACCGGCCGGGTGCAGGATTGGGCCAGCCACCAGATCGAACACGAACTCTCCGCCTTTTATGACTGCGCCCACGGCGCAGGGCTGGCTGTGGTTCTGCCCGCATGGATGGATTATGTGTGCGGGCATGATCCCATGCGCTTTGCCCGCTTCGCCGTCAATGTCTTTGGCTGTGAAATGAATTTTGCCCGGCCGGAAACCACCGCACGGGAGGGCATCGCCCGCCTGCGGGACTTCTTCCGCGCTCTGGGGATGCCGACCACCCTCTCCGAAGTCGGCGGAAACCCTGCGGATATTCCCGCCATGGTCGCTCACCGGAGCGAAAAGCCCGGCGGTTTTCCCTTCGGAAATTTTGTGCCGGTCACACCGGCGGATATGGAAGCGATCCTGCGGCTCACTGCCGGTTAACGCGCAAAAAGCGGATCCCTCCCGGGATCCGCTTGAATATTCTGGGAGCGCTGAATACTCAGCGAGTCAGGCACATGGCACCGCCCAGCACGATGATAGAAATAGCCGCGTACAGCATGTGGGGCACCTCCTTCTTTCTTGATGTTGGATACAGGATACCACACTTTTCAGGGAAAGACATTCAATATCTTGCCGCTCTTCCCCTCATTTTTTGTTGTCAGTTTCGATTGTTTTTTCTCCGGTTTTTTGCTAATATTCCTTGCAATGCAATGGTTTTCAAAACTGCCAACCTAACACAGTTCTTCCCGTTTCCGTCCCCATTACTTTTATAAGTTCTTGCGTTTTCAGGAAAGGAGCTCTGTATGCAGGACCCTCAAGTCCAATGTTTTGTCAAGCGTAAATATAACCCTGTCTTCACGCAAAGCACCATGCCGCGGCTGCTGTATGTCAGCCGCCGTCCCCCCATTCAGGAGGCCCGTCCCCGTCTGTTGCACGCTCACCCGGAATTCGCGGAAGTGCTGCTGATCGATCAGGGCAATCCCCGCTTCCTGATCGGTGAAGCCACCTATGACGCCCATCCGGGCGACCTGCTGCTGATCAACAGCGGCGTTGTGCATGACGAGCTCAGTGACAGTCCTTTTGGCAGCTGGTGCATTGCTGTGGCAGGCCTGCGGCTTCCCGGACTGCGGGAGAATGCCATTATTGCCGAGGACGCCCCCGCTGTTTATTCATCGGGGGAAGAACTGCCGGATCTAAGAGCGCTCTATGATATCATGCACCGTTATATCTCCACTGACCGACCGGACTGCGAGGTTTTCTGCCATCGGTTGATGCTGGCTTTGCTGGATCGGGTGCTGACCATTACCGGCTCCACCAGCCTGCGGATCCCTGTGGATCCGGAACCGGCTTCGCTGGGCCGTCAGGTGCAGGAGTATATTGACGCCCATTATAATGAGCCCTTAACCTTGCAGGTTATGGGGGACGCTCTGCACGCCAGCCCCTATTATCTTGCCCATACCTTCAAAGAGGTAAGCGGATATTCCCCCATGCAGTATCTTACCCGCCGCCGCATCGGCGAAGCCCAAAACCTGCTGTTGGAGACCGAATTGCCCATTGCCCGTATTGCAGAATTGGTCGGATATGAAACCCAGAACTATTTCAATCTCCAGTTTTCCAAGCATGTTGGCATGCCGCCACGCAAATTCCGCCAATCTCTCCACGGCAAGGCCAGCGAAAAAGGCGCCCCTTGATCCATCAGTTCAGGCAGGCTCCCGCAAATCATAAGCGCCGAACGCTTCCTTCCGGTCTCTCAAGAACCCCGGCTCATGCTTGATGTATGAGCCGGGGTTCTTAACAAACCGGAAAAAACCGGACAGGAAGTCCGGGTTTTCCAAATCAGTCATTTCGTAGATGTATACGCAATCTAAAGAATCGTCTTGCTGTTCTGAGCTGTGCTTCATTTGGCAAAAGCCTCCGGCAGAGTCTCCGGACCTGAACTGACCGCCTGCCGCAAGAGGCAAAGTCCCTCTTTTGATACCCTGCCATTCTGAAACAGAGCCGATGTCCCACCGACAAAAATATTCGCTCCGGCAGCCCGCATTTTTTCCGCGTTTACAACACTCACATTCCCATCCACTTCCAAATCCACATTCGAATATCCCAAATCGTCCAGCCAACGCCTGCAATGACGGATTTTTTCCAAAGTCTGTGCAACCATCTTCTGCCCCGCAAACTCGGGATTTACCGTCATGATTAAAATGCCATCCAAATCGTCCAGCACCCAGCGCAGGGGCTCATAGGATGTGGCAGGATTCAGCGCCGCAAAAGCCCGGCACCCTTTTTCCCGGATATTCTGCAATGTTCGCTGCAGGTGCACACACGCCTCTACATGCACGGAGATGATACTTCCAAACGGGGGAGAGAACCAGTGGATCTTATCCTCCGGCTGTTCCACCATCATATGGATATCCAACGGAATCTGTGTGTTCTGCTGGAGTTGTCTGCAATAGTCTGCTCCCAGTGTAAAATTCGGCACAAAATGGCCATCCATAATATCAACATGCAGATATTCTATCCCCCCTGCAGAGAACATCTGTAAGGTCTCCTGTGTATAGCAGATATCTGCACACATCATAGACGGCGAAAGCTTTGCTGGTTTCATAGCTCCTCCATAACGGTCTTCAGCACAATCCGATTTTTGAACCGGCTTCGATCCTTGAGCACTTTGAATGCTTCTTCCACCTGATGCAACGGAAAGACATGGCTGATGACCGGCGCGCTTTGAACCGTCCCTGTCCGCAGCGCCTCCACACTGGCGGCCCAATCATCCCGATCGCTCCGGTAACTGGAATTCCATGTTCCGGTCACGGTCAGCTCTTTCCGGAGAATCTGCCAGTAAATGTCCTGACTTAACGTAACCTCGCGGGACGGATTTCCCATCAGAACCAGCCTTCCCTGCGGCTTGACCGCCTTCAGGCACTTTCCCAGCGCATCCGAAAAGCCGGTCCCCTCCAGCGCGCTGTCCACCATGCTTCCATCGTATTCTGAAAATCCTAATTTTCGTGCATAATCGATCTTTTCCGGCAAAATATCAAAGAAATACACGGTTTCTGCCCCCATAGCCCGCAGCCACTGACCCACCAGAAGTCCAATCGGCCCGGCTCCGGAAATCAGGACATGATCTCCCTTGGCAACCAAGAGCCTCGCAGCTGCATGATGCGCCACCGCCAGAGGTTCGCATAGAGAACCGTCCAGCAGCGGTATTTCCTGCGGCAGCGGAACGATATTCCATCGCTTTACAGCCAGATATTCCGCAAATCCTCCGTCCCGTCTGGAGCCATAATAATCATAGTTCTCACAGAGTTCATAGACCTTCTCCCTGCACATTGCACAGGTTCCGCAGGGAAGCATCGGAAATACCGTGGCATGTGTGCCGTTTAATTTTCCCTGAGGATCATAGACTACAACTCCGGAAAACTCATGCCCCGGAATCGTAGGAAAGTGGTAGGTTCCCTTTGTCAGCACACGAGGAATATCACTCCCGCAAATTCCGCAGTAGTGGATCTGCAGTAAAACTTCATCCTCAGCACATACCGGCATCGGAACCTCCTCATATCGCAAATCACCGGGTGCATGCAAATTTGCAGCCATCATTGTCCGTTTCATATTTGACCCCTTTACACAAAATCTATTTTCTATTACAATACTGTCACGGTGATTGACTTTAGTCAATCTTTTGCGGAAAACATGAAAAACAATCAAAAACAGCCTGCCTTTATCAATCGTTTTGCGCATCTTTGAGCATAAAGTGGAAGGAGCATGGTCAATTTGGATCGACGTGAAGAAATTTTGACATTTTTAGCAGCCCATGGCCTGACCAGCGTTCATCGTCTAGCCAAGGAAATGCACGCCAGTGAAGCAACCATTCGCAGAGACCTGACAGCTCTTGAGCAGGAAGGCCGCCTGCACCGTACCTTTGGAGGCGCCATTCCGGCAGAGGTCCTCAACCGGGAAGTCCCCTTTATCATGAGAGAGCAAAAAAATATTGAAAAAAAACGCATCATTGCCAAAAAAGCCGCCGAACTGATTTCAAATGGAAGCACACTTTTTCTGGACGCATCTTCCACTGTCTATCATCTGATTCCCTATCTGGAACCCTTTCAAGACCTTACGATCATTACAAACAGCCCCAAAACGTCCCTTGCGCTCGGCGCACGCGGCATTGCAAACTTCTGTGCCGGAGGAGAACTCCTGCGGGATTCTGTCTCGTATGTCGGCCCTCAAACAAGCACATTCTTCCAGCAATTCAATGCAGATCTCCTGTTTTTTTTCCTGCCGGGGCGTAAACAACAACGGGGTCATCTGTGACTGAAGTGACCCCAAAAAGTTAGACAATATTAAAAGTGGAAATTGTTTAAGCGGCTGAAAGGGCTTGTTGTCTGTGAATTGCAGGCGGCAAGCCCTTTAGCTTTGCCTTTATGCGGCGGTTGTTGTAGTAGTCCAGATA
>JAPFEH010000087.1 GCA_026169195.1 Dysosmobacter sp.
AAAAGACCGCTATGAATGTGTGCAGGCGCTGGTGTGCGCTGTGCTGGCAGTGGTGGTACTCTTTACCTTTGTGGTCCGCCTGATCGGCGTGGACGGACATTCCATGGTGCCGACGCTGCAGGACGGAGACCGGCTTTTGGTGCTGAATTCCATGCTGTACGATGATTACCGGTACGGAGATATTGTGGTGCTGCGAAAGGATACCTTTCTGGAAGAACCCATTGTCAAGCGGGTCATCGCCACAGAAGGACAAACCGTGGATATTGATTTTGACATGGGCGCGGTCTACGTGGACGGCACACTGCTGAAAGAGGCGTATATCAATGAACTGACCTTTTTGGAGGAAGGAACAGAATTTCCTTTGACCGTTCCGGAAGGCAGCGTTTTTGTGATGGGAGACAACCGGAACCATTCCAGTGACAGCCGGGATTCCCGTTTGGGGACGGTGGATACCCGCTATGTGATCGGAAAAGCGGTGTTTCTGGCGTTTCCCGGACCTGACGCCTATACCGAGAAGCGGGATTTCGGGCGGATCGGTGTGATCGCGTAACAGGCCCGCCGCAAATGCGGCGTTGCCGGAAGGGAGGAAAGGCATGAACATTCAATGGTATCCGGGACACATGACCAAGACGCGGCGGATGATCGCCGACCAGATCAGGCATGTGGATGCGGTCTGCGAAATTCTGGACGCCCGGATCCCGGCTTCCAGCCGGAATCCGGATGTAGATGAACTGACGGCGGGGAAGCCCCGCCTGATCGTGCTGAACCGGGTGGATCAGGCAGACCCCGAGGCCACGAAACAGTGGGCGGCATTTTTCAGGGAAAAGGGATATGCAGTGCTGGAGACGAACGCCAAAGGCGGCGCCGGAACGGCGGCGTTTGCTGCGGCGGTTCGGGAACTGCTTGCGGAAAAGCTGCGGGCTTATGCCGAACGGGGGATGGCGGGCCGTGTGGTCCGGATCATGATTCTGGGGATCCCCAATGTAGGAAAGTCCACCTTCATCAATCAGATCGCCGGTCGAAAGACTGCCAAAACAGAGGACCGTCCCGGCGTTACCCGTTCCAAACAGTGGGTGCCCATTGACCGCGGTCTGGAGCTGCTGGATACGCCCGGAATTCTCTGGCCGAAATTTGAAGACCAGAGCGTAGGGTTGAATCTTGCGTATACCGGCGCGGTGAAAGATGATATTCTGGATGTGGAGACCCTTGGCTGCCATCTGATGGCGTATCTGGGGGAGCGGTATCCGGATGCGCTGAAAGCGGGGTATAAGCTCTCTGCTCTGCCGCAGCGGGAAGAGGAGGAAAACGATGTGGCCTACGGCTACCGTCTGCTGGAAGCGGCGGGAAAGAAGCGGGGCTTCCTGATCTCCGGCGGCGAGGTGGACACGGAGCGGATGGCGAAGATCCTGCTGGACGAGTTCCGCGGCGGCAAGCTGGGACGCTTTACACTGGAGTTGCCGGAGTAAGGAGGGGATTGTATGGGCCCCGGGATTTTCGCACGGCATTCCAAGCTGGTGTTTGGGAGTATTCTGGCCATCTTTGCCCTTATAACGGCGGTTCAGCTGTATTATCAGTTCCGCAGTCCGGTGGGCGGGGTATCGCCCTATGAGACCGTGAACGACTTGTTTGAACAGGATCTGCTCTCCTTTACCATTGAGCGTGACACCTATCCAACGGACGTGAAGGTTATTCAGATAACACTCCGAAACGATGCGGACGATATTGTCGTAGGTGAGGTATCTGTGCAGTCTTGCAAAATATTATCAAACGCCGTTGGAGGCCGGTACATACCGGATTGTCTTTCCTAAAATGGAGCATCGGAATGTTGCGGCTCTGGCGGCGGAATTTGAGGTAAGGTAAATGGACCTTTGGACCTACGAGCGGGAATACTGGAACAGCGGCGTTCAGACCGTCTGCGGTGTGGACGAGGCGGGAGCAGGCCCTTTGGCGGGGCCGGTCTATGCTGCTGCGGTCATCCTGCCACGGGAGCTGGAGCTTCCCGGACTGAATGATTCCAAAAAATTGAGCGAGAAGAAGCGGGAAGCCCTGTATGAGCAGATCGCCGCGCAGGCGGAGGCATACGGCATTGCCCGCGTGGAGGCGGCGGAGATTGACGAGATCGATATTTTGAATGCCCGGATGCTGGCGATGCAGCGTGCCATTGACGCGCTGGGGGTCAAACCGGAGCTGGCACTGCTGGACGGAAACCGGGATCACGGCAGTATGTATGCCGTTACCGCGCCCCATGTCACGCTTGTGGGGGGCGACGGGAAAAGCGCGTCCATTGCGGCGGCGTCCATTCTGGCAAAGGTCAGCCGGGACCGGTATCTGTCCACGGAACTGGATGCCCGCTATCCGCAGTACCGGTTTGCCAAGCATAAAGGATATGGCACAAACATGCACTATGAAATGCTGGACCGGTATGGCCCCTGTCCGGAACACCGGACCACCTTTTTGAAAAAGTGGGAGGCGCGGCGCCGTGGCTGAACAAAAGCGTGCCGGTGACCGGGGCGAAGCAGAGGCAGCCCGCTATCTGCGGAAAAAGGGCTATACGCTGCTTGCAAGCCAGTGGCGCTGCCGGTTTGGCGAACTGGATCTGGTGGCACGGAGCCGTCAGGGGGTCCTTTGCTTTGTAGAGGTCAAGCTGCGGAGCGCGGGCGCCATCGGTCTGCCGCGGGAGTTTGTAGACGCCCGCAAGCAGGAGCGGCTGCGGGCGGCGGCTGCCTGTTATCTCAGCGTCCATGAGCTGGACGCGCCCGCCCGCTTTGATGTGGCGGAAATTTACGCGGAAAAAAACGGGAGACTTCGGGTGGAATATCTGGAGAACGCCTTTGAATAAAGAATTTTCCTTGGAAAGTGAGGAGCGCAGGATGAAGTATTACAGCACGCGGGACAAGGCTGTCCGCATGGAATCCGCGGAGGCCGTTAAAATGGGACTGAGCCGGGACGGAGGCTTGCTGACGCCGGAGACGATCCCCCAGATTGACGGGGCGTTTCTGGAAAATCTGGTTCATGCCCGGTATCAGGAACGGGCCGCCAGAATCATGGGACTTTATTTGACGGATTATACCTATGAGGAGCTGCTGGGCTTTGCGGAAAATGCCTATGGCCCCGATAAGTTTGACACTGCGGCGGTGGCACCCGTCCGCAAGGTGGATGACAGGACCCATTGTCTGGAGCTGTGGCACGGGCCCACCAGCGCCTTTAAGGACATGGCGCTGCAGATGCTGCCCCAGCTGCTGTCTGCCGCGCTGCGCAAGACCGGTGAGAGCAGGACGGCCTGTATTCTGGTGGCGACCTCCGGCGATACCGGAAAGGCTGCGATGGAAGGCTTTGCCGACGTGCCCCAGACAAAGATCATGGTGTTCTATCCCAAAAACGGCGTATCTGCCGTGCAGGAGGCCCAGATGGTCACGCAGGAGGGTGAGAACGTGGGCGTCTGCGCCGTGGTGGGCAACTTTGATGACGCTCAGGCCGGCGTAAAGCGCATTTTCTCGGATGAAAGCATCCGGACCGAACTGGCGGACCGCGGTTACTTCCTCTCTTCCGCGAATTCCATCAACTGGGGACGGATTCTGCCGCAGGTGGTGTATTATATTTCGGCTTACTGCGACCTGCTGCAAAGCGGCGGGATCCGGATGGGAGACAAGGTGAATTTCTGCGTCCCCACCGGCAATTTCGGCGATATTCTGGCGGCTTATTACGCAAAGCGCATGGGTCTGCCGGTCAACAAGCTGATCTGCGCCAGCAACTGCAACGATGTGCTGACGGATTTCCTGCGTACCGGCGTTTATGACCGCAACCGGCCCTTCCACACCACCATGAGCCCGTCGATGGACATTTTGGTCTCCAGCAATCTGGAACGGCTGCTGTTCGACCTTTCCGGAGAGAATGACGAAGAGGTGCGGGGTTATATGGAGGCGCTGGCGTCGGATGGGCGCTACGAGGTCTCCGACGCCATCAAGTCTGCGGTGCGGGAACAGTATTGGGGCGGCTTCTGCGATGAAGCCGGAACGGCTGCCACGATCGCGGAGTATTACAAGAACCGCGGGTATCTCATTGACACCCATACCGCAGTGGCGGTCCATGTGATGGAGCAGTACCGGAAAGCCACCGGCGATGAGACGGTGACCGTGTTCGTCTCCACCGCGTCTCCTTATAAATTCTGCAACCATGTCCTGACCGCCATCGGAGAGACTCCGGCGGGAGACGGCGTGGAGCTGCTGGACCAGCTGAACGCGGTTTCCGGTACGGCGGTCCCTCGCCGGCTGGCGGCGCTCAAGGAAAAGACGCGCCGGTTTGACCTGACAGCGGAAAAGCAGGATATGGATCGTGTCGTGCTGGACTTTTTGAAGTAAGCCCGCAGGAGTCAGAAGCCGATCCGCACCGCTGAGCGGGTAAAACCGCGCAATGAATCAAACAGAAGGGAGTGGTCGTGTGGCCCTCTATGCCATCGGGGACCTGCACCTCTCCTTGGCGGTCAACAAATCCATGGAGGTGTTCGGTCCTGCATGGGAGAACTACCAGAGCCGCATTGAGGAAGCGCTGGGAGCACTGCGGGAGGAGGATACCCTCATTCTGGCAGGGGATACCTCGTGGGGCATGAATCTTGCGGAGGCAGAGGCGGACTTTCGCTTTCTGGACCGCTTTCCGGGGAAAAAGTATCTGGTCAAGGGCAACCATGACTACTGGTGGGTGACAGCGGCCAAGTTCCGCCGGTTCTGCGAAGAAAAAGGACTGCGGACATTGGAACTGCTTCATAATAACTGCGCCTTTTATGGGGACTACGCCATTTGCGGGACCCGGGGATGGTTTTTGGAGGAGGATGCCCACAATACCAAGGTGCTGGCCCGGGAGGTGGGACGGCTGGAGACCTCCCTGCAGGCGGCAGGGGAGCGGCCGATCCTGTGTTTCCTGCATTATCCGCCTTTGTATCAGGGATACCAGTGTCCGGAGATTCTGGAAATTTTGAAAAAATACCGGGTTGTGCGGTGCTGCTATGGACATCTCCATGGTCATGCCATCCGCCGGCGTCTGGAAGGAATGTGGGCAGAGACGGAGTTTTCGCTGATTTCTGCCGACTATCTTGGATTTGTTCCAAAAAAAATTTGCGAATAGCGGAAAAAAGACTGGATTTTTCAAGATTTTTCTGTTAAAATATCTATTCGCATCGGCGTGTAGCCAATGATGAACGGAGGAATAAACAAAATGAGTTTGAAAAGCTGCGAGAAAGTTGAAAAAAGTCAGGTGGTCCTGACCATCGAGGTCGGTCCTGCCGAGTTTGAAGCTGCCATCGAAAAGGCATATCAGAAGATGCGCAAAAAAATCAATGTTCCGGGGTTCCGTCCCGGCAAGGCCCCCCGCAAGATCATTGAGGGCATGTACGGCGCAGAGGTGTTTTTCGAAGAGGCCATCAATATTGCATTCCCTGACGCTTATGAGTCTGCTGTCAAGGAGCAGGAGCTGCAGGTCGTCGGCTATCCCAGCGTGGAGCTGGAGGGCGAGTGCACCAAGGAGGGCTTTACCTTCAAGGCGACCACTCCCGTGTATCCCGAGGTGACGCTGGGCCAGTACAAGGGCCTGAGCGCAGAGAAGGAAGAAGTGAAGGTCATGGCCGCTGACGTCAACGAGCGGCTCAAGACCCTGCAGGAGCGCAACACCCGTCTGGTGAGCGTGGAGCGTGCTGCCAAAGAGGGCGACACTGCTGTAATCGACTTTGAGGGCTTTTTGGACGGCGTGCCCTTCGAGGGCGGCAAGGGTGAAAACCACAGTCTGGAACTGGGGTCTCACAGCTTTGTTCCCGGCTTTGAAGAGCAGGTGGTCGGCATGAAGGCAGGCGAGGAGAAGGATCTGGACATCACCTTCCCCGAAGACTATCATGCCGATCTGGCAGGCAAGGCCGTTGTTTTCAAGGTGAAGGTTCACGAGGTCAAGGAAAAGGAAGTTCCCGAGCTGGATGATGAGTTCGCCAAGGATGTTTCCGAGTTCGACACCCTGAAGGACCTGAAGGCTGATTTGAAGAAGCAGATCACCGAGGAGCGCCAGAAGGCTGCCGACCGTGCCTTTGAGGATGCCGTCATGGAGAAGGCAGCTGAGGGCATCACCGCCGAGATCCCCGATGCCATGGTGGAAGGCCAGTGCCGTCAGTTCCTGGACAATTTCAAGATGCAGATTGCCCAGCAGGGGATCCCTTATGAGCAGTACATGCAGATCACCGGCATGGATGAGGCAAAGCTTCTGGAGGATGCGAAGGAACCCGCTCTGCGTCAGGTGAAGATGGATCTGACTGTGGCCGCCATCATCAAGGCTGAGAATCTGGAAGCCACCGATGAAGAGGTGGAGGCTGAGTATCAGAAGCTGGCTGAGCAGTATGGCATGGATCTTGAGATGGTCAAGAAGTACCTGACTGCCGAGCAGATCAAGGATCAGCTGGTGAGCCAGAAGGCTGTGGCTGTTGTGGTGGACAGTGCCGAGGTCATTGTGAAGAAGGCGCCTGCCAAGAAGACTGCCAAGAAGACCACCAAGAAGGCTGATGCCGAAACCGCCGAGACCGAGGCTGCTGAGGCTGAAGTGGAGAAGGACGCCGAATAACCACGAATCTTTTTCGCAGTACATTTTACAGATTCGACATATTCTCTCATGGTACCTGTGGTATCATGAGAGAATGGTTTATTAGGCATCTCTCAAAGACCCTGCCGGGAGAACCCGTTCCGGCAGGAAGTTTGGGGAGCACAAAAGATCGGAGGTTTTCAAACCATGAGTTTAGTCCCTTATGTTGTGGAACAGACCAGCCGCGGCGAACGTTCCTATGATATTTTTTCCCGCCTGCTGAATGACCGGATCATTTTTCTGGGGGAAGAGGTCAATGCGACCACGGCCAGTCTGGTCGTTGCCCAGCTTTTGTATCTGGAGGCGCAGGACCCCGACAAGGATATCCAGTTGTATATCAACAGCCCCGGCGGCTCTGTGACGGACGGCATGGCGATTTACGACACCATGCAGTATGTCAAGTGCGATGTGTCCACGATCTGCGTGGGCATGGCTGCCAGCATGGGCGCCTTCCTGCTTTCTTCCGGCGCCAAGGGTAAGCGGATCGCCCTGCCCAATGCGGAGATCATGATCCATCAGCCTTCCGCCGGTACGCAGGGCAAGGTGACGGATATGGAGATCGACGTAGAGCATTTCCTGCGGATCAAAAAGAAGCTGAATGAGATTCTTGCGGAAAACACCGGAAAGACTGCGGAAGAGATCAAAGATGCGTCCGAGCGGGACCATTGGATGACGGCGCAGGAAGCAAAGGACTTTGGTCTGGTGGATCAGATCATCACGGCAAAGAGATAAAAGATAAGAGGTAAGACCATGAGCGAAGACAGCAAAAAGTCCCTGCGGTGTTCCTTCTGCGGTAAACATGAAAATCAGGTGCACCGCATGATTCAAGGTCCCGGCGTGCGGATCTGTGACGAATGTGTCCAGCTGTGCATGAGTATTTTGAGCGACGGCTTTGAGGATGAGGATGCAGAGCCGCTGGAGGACATGCCGGATGAACTCCCGACCCCTCGGGAGATCAAGGATGTGCTGGATCAGTATGTCATCGGTCAGGATGAGGCCAAGGTGGCGTTGTCCGTGGCTGTCTATAATCACTATAAACGGATCTTCTTCGGCGGCGATGAAGATGTGGAGCTGCAAAAGAGCAATATCCTGATGCTGGGTCCTACCGGTTCCGGCAAGACGCTGTTTGCCCAGACACTGGCCCGGATTTTGAAGGTGCCGTTCGCCATTGCGGACGCCACTACGCTGACAGAGGCCGGCTATGTGGGCGATGACGTAGAGAACATTCTGCTGCGGCTGCTGCAGGCTGCGGATTTCGATGTGGAGCGGGCTGAACGGGGCATCATCTATGTGGATGAGATCGATAAGATCGCCCGTAAGAGTGAGAATACCTCCATTACGCGGGACGTGTCCGGCGAGGGTGTGCAGCAGGCGCTTTTGAAGATCGTGGAGGGCACGGTGGCCAATGTGCCGCCTCAGGGCGGCCGCAAGCATCCCCATCAGGAATTTATCCAGATCAACACCAAAAACATTCTCTTCATCTGCGGCGGTGCGTTCGATGGCTTGGAAAAGATCATTGAACAGCGTCTGGACCAGAAGAGCATCGGGTTTGGCGCCAATGTGAAAGGGAAGAAGGATCAAAACAAGGATCAGATTCTTCACGAGGTGCAGCCCCATGACATTTTGAAATTCGGGCTGATCCCCGAACTGGTGGGCCGTCTGCCGATGATCGCACCTCTGAACGCTTTGCGGCGGGAGGATCTGGTGCGGATTCTGCAGGAACCCAAAAATGCGCTGGTAAAGCAATACCAGAAGCTGCTGGGATACGATGAGGTGGCGCTGGAATTTGAGCCGGAGGCACTGGACGCAATTGCGGATCAGGCCATTGCCCGCAATATCGGCGCCCGCGGCCTGCGGGCGGTGATGGAAGGGATCTTAACGCCTCTGATGTATGACATTCCGTCGGATCCCACCGTTGTCAAGGTGGTCATCACGCGGGAATGTGTGGAGGGAACGGGAGCGCCTGTGCTGACCCGTGATCCCGATAAGATCAGCTATTCCGTGAAACTGAACACCGGAAAGGGTGAACTGCCGGTTCCCGGCACCAATCCCAGACCGGCGTCTTAAGCGAACGAACAGGGAGAGACGCCGCGGCGTCTCTCCTTTTCTATCCCAAGAAAGGAAGAACCCCCTATGGAAGCGATGAATCTGAATATTCCCGTTTTGGCTCTGCGGGGCCTGACGGTTTTCCCCCATATGACCCTGACCTTTGACGTGGAGCGGCAGATCTCCATCCGCGCCTTGGAACGGGCGATGGAGGAAGCGCAGGAGATCTTTCTGGTCACACAGCGGGAAATCGGCACCGAAACGCCGGGAGAAAAGGACCTGTACGCAGTGGGTACCATTTCCCACATCACGCAGATCCTGCGCCTTTCCAAAAACTCGGTTCGGGTCATGGTAGAGGGCCGCAGCCGTGCACGGCTGCGGCGGCTGTGGCAGACGGAACCGTTTCTGCAGGCCAACGTGGAGGAACTGGAGGAGGCCGCGCAGTCGGAGGCATTCCAGCGCAGTCCCCGAACGGAGGCGCTGCTGCGCCAGACATGGAATCTGTTCAGCGAATATGCCGAGCTGGCAGGCGGAATTCCGGAAGAAGTGGTCACCACGGTGATGGACGGCAGGGATGTGGGGTATCTGGCGGATTTTATTGCCCAGAATATCGCCCTGCGGTTTGATGATAAGCAGGAGATTCTGGAGGAGCTGGCGCCCTTTATCCGTCTGCGGAAGCTCAACGGCTTTTTGGCGCGGGAGTGCAATGTGCTGGGCTTTGAGCATGAGATGGAAGGGAAAGTCCGCGACCAGTTGGCCCGCACCCAGAGAGATCAGATTTTACGGACACAGATCCGGGTTTTGCAGCATGAGCTGGGCGAGGGGGAGGAGTCCGATGACGAACTGGACAACTATCGCCAGAAGATCCAGACGCTGGGTTTGGATGAAGATACCACCAATCATCTGCTGAAAGAGGTCACGAAGCTTTCCAAACAGCCCTTTGGCAGTGCCGAGGGAGCGGTGATCCGCAACTATCTGGATGTTTGTCTGGAAATGCCTTGGAATACCTATACAAAAGAGCGGATCAGCGTGGAGACTGCCAGAAAGGTACTGGAAAAAGACCACTTCGGTCTGGAAAAGGTGAAGGAGCGGATTCTGGAGACGATTGCCGTCCGCCAGATGAATCCGGAGGGAAAAGGACAGATCTTGTGTCTGGTTGGCCCGCCGGGCGTGGGCAAGACCTCCATTGCCATTTCCGTTGCAAAGGCTTTGAATCGAAAACTGGCACGGCTTTCTCTGGGCGGCGTTCGGGATGAAGCGGACATCCGGGGACACCGCAAGACCTACATAGGTTCCATGCCGGGACGCATCATTGAAGCCATCAGCC
This sequence comes from Dysosmobacter sp., assembly GCA_026169195.1. GTDB lineage: Bacteria > Bacillota > Clostridia > Oscillospirales > Oscillospiraceae > Oscillibacter. Next base: position 9,983 of record JAPFEH010000087.1, read on the forward strand.
GCAGCGGCTCCATGAATCCCCTGCTGCTGCTGGACGAGATCGACAAAATGGGAAATGACTATCGCGGAGATCCGGCCGCGGCGCTGCTGGAGGTGCTGGACAGTGAGCAGAACAGCAGCTTCCGGGACCATTTTCTGGAGATCCCTGTGGATCTGAGCAAGATCCTGTTTATCACAACCGCCAATACCACCGATACGATTCCCCGTCCGCTGCTGGACCGCATGGAAGTGATCCGCTTGAGCAGCTATACCGATGAGGAAAAGGTGCAGATCGCACGGCGGCACCTGCTGCCCAAGCAGCTGGAGGAGCACGGACTGAAAAAAGGCAGCGTCCGGATCGGGGACGATGTGCTGCGGGCTGTGATTCGGGATTATACCCGCGAGTCCGGCGTGCGGCTTTTGGAGCGGCGTCTGGCAGCCATCTGCCGGAAGGCTGACATGCGCATCCTGACAGATGGTGTAAAGAGGATTACCGTTACAGAGAATGAGCTGCCGAAGCTGCTGGACTGCCAGCCGTATCCGCCTGCGGTGCATACGGATCGGGAAGAAATCGGCGTCGTGAACGGCCTTGCGTGGACAGAAGCCGGCGGCGAGATTCTGGAAGTGGAAGTCAATGTCATGGAGGGAACCGGAAAGCTGGAACTGACCGGTAATTTGGGAGATGTCATGAAGGAATCCGCGCAGGCGGCGTTCTCCTGCCTGCGCAGCCGGGCTGCGGCGCTGGGCATCGAGGCGGATTTCTATAAGACGAAGGACCTCCATGTGCACTTTCCGGAAGGCGCGGTGCCCAAGGACGGCCCCTCTGCCGGTATTGCAATGGCCGTGGCGATGCTGTCTGCTTTGACGGGACGAAAAATCAAAGCAGGCGTAGCAATGACAGGCGAAATTACTTTACGGGGAAGAGTGCTGCCGATCGGCGGACTGAAGGAAAAAACCATGGCTGCCCTGCGCAATGGCATTGGAACCGTGCTGATCCCGAGGGACAATGTGCGGGATCTGGAGGAGATCGACCAGACGGTGCGGGCTGCGCTGCGCTTTGTTCCGGTCGAGACGGTGGATCAGGTGTTTGACGCTGCCCTCTGTCCGGAGACGGATCCGGTCCGTGAGGAAGCGGCGGGGCATGTGGCGGCCTTTGCCCCCGTTTTGCGGGAAAACGGGCAGGATGCCCAGCTGCGGCAGTAAAGGAGAGAACCATGGCATTTCGTTTTACAAATGTGGAGTTTGTGCGCTCCGCCGCGAACCGGTCGGGATTCCTGCGGGATGGACGGCCTCAGTTTGCCTTTGCCGGCCGGTCGAATGTTGGAAAGTCCTCCGTAATCAACCGGCTGGCCGGCCGGAAAAATCTGGCGTATGTAGGAGCATCTCCGGGAAAAACCACCCAGATCAACTATTTTCTGGTGGATCAGAGCGCTTATCTGGTGGACCTGCCGGGATATGGCTACGCCAAAGTCTCCAAAGCGGAGAAGGAACGCTGGGGCCGGCTGATGGAGAATTACTTTCAGGATGAGGGCGGCCTTATTACGGTGGGCGTTTTGATCGTGGATATCCGCCATAAGCCTACGGCCAATGACCTCATCATGCATGACTGGTTCCGGCAGACCGGCTGTCCGGAGATCGTGGTGGCCAACAAGCTGGATAAACTGAAAAAAAGTCAGGTGGAACCGGCGCTGGCACTGATTCGGGAGACGCTGGAATTGACGGAGGAGGATCTGCTGGTGCCCTTTTCCGCGGAAAAGGGGCAGGGGAAGGAAGAACTGATCAATCTGCTGAACAAGGCCTGCCAGTAAGCGGCAGAAGCAGAGGTAGCACCATACGTTAGATGACGGACGATGGAATCGATTCAGGAGGGAACCGTATGAAACCATCAGGGATTTTTGTTCTTGCTTTGACGCTTTTGCTTACCGGCTGCGGCAGTGCGGAAGGAGCATCGGCTCCGCAGTCGGAATTTTCTGCTGCGCAGGCGGTCCTGTCAGAATTGGAACAGAATGATTGGCAGGCTGTCAGCACGGATGCCGAAGTGTTCCATCTGGAAGGCAGCCTTGACAATCCGAATTTTGCGTATGTCTTTGATCATACTGACACGGTCCCTTTGGATCAGCTCATTGCTTTTTCGCTGGTGGCGGATGGAGCCAGCGAAGGAGCCTGTGATGAACTGCGCAGCCGGTTTCTGGAAGCGCCTCATACCGTGCTGGCGTATCTCGTGCTGATGGGCAGTCAGCAGGTGGATTTCTGGGATCAGCCGCCGGCGTCAGAAGTCATTTGCGGTTTCATCGCATCCGCAGACGCCGCGTGGTATGGCGGGAGTGAAGAATTTGGGCAGACCATGGCAATGTGCAGGGAGTCCTATCCCGATGGGCCGGTTGCGCAGCTTCTGGATGTGATGGAAGCCGAACATAAAGCCTCGATGGAACGGAACCATCCTGCATGAGAGGTTCAAAACAGCAGAGACAGGCCGCAGGTCTGTCCCTGCTGTTTTCTCTGTGAAAACAGAGAGAGTTTTTTCGGGAAAATCTCGTTTCCCTCTATGCAAGCTTGGAAAAATACGCTACAATAAGAATCGTTAAAGTCTGTAAAAAAACAACGGAGGTTTTTGGAATGGCAAAGCCTGTTTATCAGCGGGTCCTGCTGAAGATCAGCGGTGAGGCGCTGGCCGGCGGCAAGGGGACCGGACTGGATTTTGAAATGATCGGCAGTGTCTGCGATGTAATCAAGGAATGTCTGGATATGGGCGTTCAGGTTGGCCTGGTGGTCGGCGGCGGCAATTTCTGGCGGGGCGCCAAAAACAGCGGCGGCAAAATGGAGCGCAGCCGTGCCGACCATATGGGGATGCTGGCCACGGTGATGAACTGTCTGGCTGTGGCGGATGTGTGCGAGCAGAAGGGGATCCCTGTCCGGGTCCAGACGGCGATCGAGATGCGGGCCATTGCCGAGCCTTATATCCGCAGCCGCGCCGTGCGGCATCTGGAAAAGGGCCGCGTCGTGATTTTCGGCGCCGGCACCGGCAATCCCTATTTTTCCACCGATACGGCGGCTGTTCTGCGGGCGGCGGAGATCAATGCCGACGTGATCCTGCTTGCCAAGAATGTGGACGGCGTGTATACCGCGGATCCTGCCAAGGATCCCGCTGCCGTGAAGTATGACGCCATCAGCTATGACGATGTGTTGGCGCAGCACCTGATGGTGATGGATACCACAGCCACGTCGCTGTCCATGGACAATCGCATCCCTGTGCTGCTCTTTGCGCTGAAGGATCCCCGGAACATCATCCGGGCTGTGTGCGGAGAAAAGGTGGGCACCATCGTTGGAGAATAACGATGCCGGTGCCGTTCATGAAAACGAGAAAGGAAGGAATCAATCATGTTGAAGGATGAATACAAGGTTTACGAGGAGAAAATGAACAAGAGCATTGACTCTGTTGCTGCGGACTTTGCCGCTGTGCGGGCCGGACGGGCCAATGCCGGCGTGCTGGACCGCATTCTGGTGGATTATTACGGAAGCCCCACGCCGATCCAGCAGATCGCGGCGATCGCATCTCCGGATGCCCGCACGCTGATGATTACCCCTTGGGACGGCTCTGCCCTCAAGAGCATTGAAAAGGCCATTCAGAACTCTGATCTGGGCATCAACCCGCAAAATGATGGCAAGGCCATCCGGCTGAATTTCCCCCAGCTGACGGAGGAACGCCGTAAGGAGCTGGTCAAGCAGATCCACAAATACAGCGAAGCCGGCAAGGTGGCTGTCCGCAATATTCGCCGGGATGCCATGGATCACTTCAAAAAGCAGGAGAAGAAGTCTGAGATCACCGAGGACGAGATGAAGCAGGTGGAGAAGGACTTGCAGAAGCTGACGGATGAAAGCTGCAAGAAAATTGATGATCTGCTGGCAAAGAAAGAAAAGGAATTGATGGCGGTTTGATGGGAGAATTTGTAAAATCAACCGATACGGCGGGGCAGGGAAAAAACCTGCCTCGCCATATTGCGATTATTATGGACGGCAATGGCCGCTGGGCGACCCGACAGGGGCTTCCGCGGACGGCCGGGCACAAGGCAGGCGCAGAGACCTTCCGCCGCATTGCCACTTATTGCAAGAATCTCGGCGTGCAGTATCTGACAGTGTACGCGTTTTCCACGGAAAACTGGAAGCGGTCGGAGACGGAGGTCTCCGCCATTATGACGCTTTTGAAAAAGTATCTGCTGGAAGCGGTGGATACGATGGAGCAGGATCACATCCGCCTGCGGTTTTTGGGGGATATGACCCCCATCAAGCCGGAGCTGCGGGCACTGGCGCGCCAGACGGACGAGATCAGCGACCATTTGGCGCCCGGGGATTTCCAAGCCAATATCTGCCTGAACTACGGCGGCAGGGACGAGATCCTGCGGGCGGTGCGGCGCTTTGCCGCTGATTGCGCGGCGGGGGAGAAGCGGCCGGAGGATTTGGACGACGCCCTGTTTTCCGGTTATCTGGATTCCGCCGGAATTCCCGACCCGGAGCTGATCATCCGCCCCAGCGGCGAACTGCGATTGAGCAATTTCCTGCTGTGGCAGTGCGCCTATTCCGAGTTTTATTTCACAGATGTACTGTGGCCGGATTTTGACGAGGCGGAGCTGGATCGGGCGATTGCCGCTTACCGCGCCCGGGACCGGCGGTTTGGAGGGGTGAAGAAATGAGTTCTCTGCAATCAAGAGTGCTGGTGGCTGTCATCGGCGTGCCGGTGCTGGTGTGGGTGGTGCTGTGGGCGCCGCCGTTTGTGATGACGCTTGCGCTGATGGCGCTGTCCGCCGTGGCAGCCGATGAGCTGCAAAACTGCGTAAGCGGAGAAAAACACAGCCGCATGGCGATCGTTGCCGCTATTTTTTCAATTTTCACAGTGGACACCTATGTGCGCTTTCCTGAAATGATCGGCTTCGAGTTTACCATGATGGTGGTGGTGCTGTTCGGCTATGCCATTTATAAGGCCGGTGAGGTCAAATTCCAGCAGCTGATGGCAGTGCTGTTTTCCAGCTGTGTGGTCGCGTCCTCCTTCTCCGCCTTCCTGCGCATGGAGGCTGCCGGTATCCACCGCGCCTATCTGCTGCTGCCCTTCATCCTCAGCTTTGCCTGCGACACCTTTGCCTATTTTGCGGGACGGGCGTTCGGCAGGCACAAGCTGGCGCCCAAGGTCAGCCCCAAGAAGACGGTGGAAGGCGCCATCGGCGGACTGCTGGGCAACGTGGCCTGCGGGCTGCTGTTTGCCTTTGTGATGGACCGCTGGTTTGGAGCCGGTATCGGCTATGGCCCCATGGCGGTGCTGGCGCTTTTGTGCGGTGTGGTGGCACAGATCGGAGATCTCAGCTTTTCGCTCATTAAGCGGGAATTCGGCATCAAGGATTACGGCAGACTGTTTTTGGAGCATGGCGGCGTACTGGACCGGTTTGACAGCGTGCTCTTTGTGGCGCCGTTCGTTGAACAGATGCTGTGGCTGCTGAAATTTTGAAATAAGGGACGAGTATGGCGAATACGATTTCAATACTGGGCTCCACCGGCTCCATTGGCCGGCAGACGCTGGATGTGGCGGAACAGATGGGGCTGCGGTTGGCGGCGCTGACAGCGCATTCCAGTGTGGAACGCATGGAGGCGCAGTGCCGCCGGTTCCAGCCGGAGCTGGCTGTTATGACAGACGAGGATGCTGCAAAGGACCTGTCCGTCCGTCTGGCGGATACGGGGACGAAGGTTTTGGGTGGATTTGCTGCCTTGACAGAGGCTGCCACCCATCCGGCTGCGGATACGGTGGTTACCGCCGTGGTGGGAATGGTCGGATTGAAGCCTACGCTTGCCGCGATCCGGGAAAAAAAGCGCATTGCGCTGGCAAATAAGGAAACGCTGGTCTGCGCGGGCGAGCTGGTGATGGATGCGGCGGATGCCGCCGGAGCGGAGATCGTTCCGGTGGATTCCGAGCACTCCGCCATTTTTCAGTGCATTCAGGGCTGTGCGGATCGTCGGGAGATCAAGCGGTTGATTTTGACCTGCTCCGGCGGACCGTTTTATGGTATGACCTACGAAGAAGCGGGAAAAATGACCAGAGCGGACGCGCTGCGGCACCCCAATTGGAGCATGGGCCCGAAAATTACCGTGGACTGCGCGACCCTGATGAACAAGGGGCTGGAAGTGATTGAAGCCATGCGGCTCTACCGGCTGCCTCTTTCTCAGGTGGACGTGATGATCCACCGGCAGTCCATCGTGCACTCTCTGGTGGAATATCGGGATGGAGCGGTGCTGGCACAGCTGGGAACGCCGGATATGCATCTGCCCATCCGCTATGCCATGACGTATCCCAAGCGGGGGGAAAATCCCGCTCCGCCGCTGGATCTGCTGCACTGTCCGCCCCTGACCTTTGCAAAGCCGGATCGGGAATCGTTTCCCTGCCTGCGGCTTGCTGAAGAGGCGGCAGGGGCGGGAGGCACGGCCTGTGCCGTTTTGAATGGCGCAAACGAAGAAGCCGTCAAGCTGTTTCTGGCGGAAAAGATCGGCTTTCAGGACATTCCCCGTCTGGTAGCGAAGGCGCGGATGGAGATTCCGGTGGTGCAGAGTCCCTCGCTGGAGGAAATTCTGGAGGCGGACCGGGCGGCCCGGGCCTGCGTACTGCGATAAGCATTTTTTAGGAGTTTTTGCATGAAGATCGTTTATATTCTGGCAGCCATTCTGATTTTCGGCCTGTTGATCGCCATTCACGAGTTTGGCCACTTTATTGCGGCGAAGCTCTGCGGTGTGAAGGTCAACGAATTCGCGATCGGCATGGGACCGCTGCTGTGGCAGAGTCAGAAGGGCGAGACCCTGTATTCTCTGCGGGCACTGCCCATCGGCGGATATTGCGCCATGGAGGGGGAGGACGAGGATACCGGTGACAGCCGTTCCTTTGTTTCAAAGCCGCTTTGGAAGAAGTTCCTGATTTTGGTGGCAGGGACTGCGATGAACTTTTTAACAGGGCTGGCGATCATCCTTGTGCTGTTTTCCAGCGCAGGCGGCTTCTATGTGGACCGGTTTGCGGGCTTTGCCGATGGATTCCCGCTGGAAGGGGAAAACGGTCTGATGGTGGGGGACATCGTCTATAAAGTGGATGGTTACCGGGCGTATCTCAGCGGAGATACCAGCATGTTTTTAAGCTATCACGACGGTCCGGACATTGATCTGGAGATCATCCGGAACGGGGAACACATCGTGCTGGAGGACTTTCCGATGGTTCGCAAGGACTATGACGGGAATGGCCAGCTCCGATTTGGCGTGTCCCTTGGCGTGGAGGCAGTGCCCAAAACCTTTGGAACATGGCTGCAGTACAGCTGGTATCAGGCGCTGGATTTTGTCCAGATGGTGTGGTTCAGTCTGGTGCAGCTGGTGAGCGGGAATGTGGGCCTTCAGGAGCTTGGCGGTCCGGTGATGATTATGGATACCATTGCGGAGGTGGGCGCGGCATCGGAAAGCACCGCTGCCGCAATACAGAGCATCGCTTCCATTGCAGCGTTCATCGCGGTGAATCTGGCGGTCATGAACCTGCTGCCCGTTCCGGGACTGGACGGCGGCCGCATTTTGTTTCTGGCGGTGGACGCGGTATCGCTGCTCCTCTTCCGGAAGAAGGTGCCGGAGAAGTATCAGGCTGCCGTCAATATGGCGGGCATGGTGCTGCTGCTGGGATTTATGGTGCTGATTACCGTGAAGGATGTTTTGCAGGTGTTCCGGTAAGGAGGATGTTATGACGAAGCAGTTACTGGTGGGCGGTGTTCCCGTGGGCGGCGGCGCTCCGGTGACGATCCAGTCCATGTGCAATACGAAAACCGACGATGTGCAGGCCACTGTGGCCCAGATTCTACAGCTGGAGGAAGCCGGATGCGAACTCGTTCGGGTGGCGATTCCGGATCAGGCCGCTGCAGAGGCCGTGGACAAAATCAAAGAGCAGATCCATATTCCGCTGATCGCGGATATCCATTTTAATTATCAGTATGCCCTGACCTGTGCAGAGCGGGGGATCGACGCGATCCGCATCAATCCCGGCAATATCGGCGCTGAGGAGCGCGTGAAGGCTGTGGCGGAGCTGTGCCGGAAAAAACAGATCCCCATTCGCATCGGCGTCAACGGCGGCTCGCTGGAAAAAGAACTGCGGGCCAAATACAGCGGCGTTACCGCGGAGGCGCTGGTCGAAAGCGCCATGGGTCATGTGGCGCTTTTGAACCGGTTCGATTTTGATGATATCTGCATTTCGGTCAAATGCTCCGATGTCCCCCTGACCATGCAGGCCTACACCCTTTTGAGCCGCGAGACGGAGTATCCCCTGCATCTCGGGGTCACAGAGGCGGGGACACCGTCCATGGGAATGGTGAAGTCTGCCATGGGGATCGGCGGCCTTTTGTGCATGGGCATTGGCGATACCGTACGGGTGACGCTGACTGCGGACCCGGTAGAGGAGATTTACGCTGCACACAAGATTTTGAAAGCGGCGGGACTTCGGAAGGAAGGCGTCAATCTGATCGCCTGCCCTACCTGCGGACGTACCCGCATCGACCTGATCCCCATGGCGGAGGAGGTAGAACGGCGGCTGGCAAACTGCCGGAAGCCGATCACGGTGGCAGTGATGGGATGTGCGGTCAACGGGCCGGGGGAAGCTGCGGCGGCAGACATCGGCATTGCCGGCGGCAAAGGAGAGGGATTGTTGTTCCGGAAAGGAGAAATCCTTTACAAAGTTCCGCAAGAGCAGCTTGTCGATGCGTTGATGAAGGAAATTGAACGATTGTAAGCGATTTGCGCACCGGAATTGCCGGGCGCGGCGCTCTGGCGTGCCAGAGTGCCGCGCCCGGGATTCCGCATCAGACCATTTCAACGAGAAAGGGAAGACCATGTCAAAAGATATCCCGTTTTTTGAAATGTTTACAGAGCTGCAGCTCTTCGGTGAACTTCGGCTGAAGCTGGCGGGAGCAGTGCTGACGGGAGCCTGCATTGACCAGACCGCCTTGACCATGGTGCTGCGGCTGACGGTGAAAAGTCCGCTGTCAGAGGAGGATCTGCAGGGGATTCGGGAATGCCTGATGCGGGTTTATGGATTTTCCAGCGTGGAGATCCAGCTGACCTGCAAGGCGCCGGAGCTTCCGGCGCAGGCGCCTGTTTCCGGCGGTGCGTCCGCCGGCGGCAAAGGGAGCGGAAAGCCGGCGGGAAAGGTGCTGATGGGCGGTCCCATCAAGAATAAGCCCATTCCCATGAAGCTGCTGGATCTGAAGCTGGGCAGCGTCACTGTGGCTGGAAAGGTGTTTGCCTTTGAGTGCAAGGAGACCCGCCGCCCCGGTATGTGGCGGTTGACCATCGACATGACGGATTATACCAATTCCGTTACGGTTCAGAAAAATCTGCCGACCAAGGAGGCCCAGCAGCTGGAAGGCGCCGTTAAGCCCGGGATGTGGCTGTGTGTGCAGGGAAAAATGGAACCGACGTGGGACGGAAAGGACATTCAGCTGAACCCGTATCAGATCAATGTGACGGAGCATGAGGAACGACAGGACCATGCTCCAGTGAAACGGGTGGAACTGCACCTCCACACAAAAATGAGCAATACGGATGCCCTGACAGACACCAAAGAAGTCATCAAAGAGGCGATCCGGTGGGGCCATCCCGCCATTGCCATTACAGACCATGGCTGCGCACAGTCCTTTCCGGACGCGTGGCACGCAGCCGGCGACAAGATCAAGATCCTCTATGGTGTGGAGGGGTATTTTGTCAACAATCTGGATGATCGGGTGGTGGTCCACGGGCCTCTGGATCAATCTCTGGAGGATGAGTTTGTCTGCTTTGACATCGAAACCACTGGATTGAAGGTAGACCGTGAGGCCATTACAGAGATCGGCGCCGTGGTGGTGAAAAACGGCGAGATCACGGAGCGGTTTCAGACGTTTGTCAATCCAAACCGCCGTTTGACGCCGGAGATCATCGGTTTGACCGGCATCACCGATGCCATGCTCAAGGACGCTCCCCAGCTGAAGGAGGCTTTGACGGACTTCCTGCAATTTGTGAACGGCCGTCCGCTGGCGGCGCATAATGCGGAATTTGACATCGGCTTTATCCGGGAGGGCTGCAAAAAAGTGGGGCTCCCCTTTACGCCGACCTATGTCGACTCCCTGATTCTGGCGCAGAACCTGCTTCCGGAGCTGGGAAAATATAAGCTGGATGTTGTAGCAGAGCACTTGGACCTGCCGGCCTTCAACCACCATCGGGCCAGTGATGATGCCGCCACGGTGGGATACATGCTGATCCCGTTTTGGAAGATGCTCCATGAACGGGGAGTCCATACGCTGCAGGCAGTGAACCGGGAAATGGAAAAGCTCCGCCCCTTGGGCAGCAGGACCAACCGCTTTCCCAAGCATATCATTCTGCTGGCCCGCAACAAAGTGGGGCTTAAAAATCTTTATCAGATGATCTCCGCTTCCAACCTGACGTATTTCAAGCGTGTGGCGACCATTCCCAAAAGTCTGCTGAACGAGCATCGGGAGGGGATCATTGTAGGCTCCGCCTGCGAGGCGGGAGAGCTTTTTCAAGCGGTTGCGGCGCATAAGGACTGGGAGGAATTAAAGCGGATCGCGGAGTATTATGATTTTCTGGAGATCCAGCCCCTGTGCAACAACCGTTTCATGCTGCGCAAGGGGGACGTGCGCTCGGAGGAGGATTTGCGGGAGTTCAACCGTACCATCGTCCGGCTCGGCGAGGAACTGGGAAAGCCGGTTTGCGCCACCGGAGACGTGCACTTTCAGGAACCGGAGGATGAGATCTACCGCCATATCCTGCTGGCATCCAAGAAATTTGCGGATGCCAACGAGCCGCTGCCCATCTATTTCAAAACCACAGAGGAGATGCTGGAGGAATTCAGCTATCTGGGCAAAGAAAAGGCCTATGAGGTCGTGGTGGAGAACACCCGCCTGATTGCCGATCAGGTGGAGAAGTTTGAATTGCTGCCCAGCGAACTGTTTCCGCCCCGTCTGGAAAATTCCGAAGAGGATTTGAACCGTCTGGTATGGGAGAAAGTACATCAGCTCTACGGAGACAACCCGCCCCAGCTGATTGTGGACCGGCTGAATGTGGAGCTTGGGGGCATTTTGGGAAAATACGACGTGGTGTACATGTCCGCCCAGAAGCTGGTGCAGCGGTCTCTGGAAAACGGCTATCTGGTCGGCTCGCGGGGATCCGTGGGCTCCTCGCTGGTGGCCTATATGTCCGGTATCACGGAGGTCAACTCCCTGCCGCCCCATTACCGCTGTCCGAACTGCAAGCACAATGAGTTTATTCTGGACGGTTCCTATGGCTGCGGAGCCGATATGCCGGACAAGGTATGTCCCGTCTGCGGTACGAAGTACGTCAAGGACGGATTCGACATCCCCTTTGAGACCTTTTTGGGCTTTGGCGGCGGCAAGGTACCGGATATAGACCTGAACTTCTCCGGCGAATATCAGGCCCGTGCCCACCGCCACGCCATTGAGATGTTCGGCGAGACACAGGTGTTCCGTGCCGGCACCATTGGAACGCTGGCAGATAAGACTGCCTTCGGCTTTGTCCTGAAATATCTGGAGGAAAACGGGCTGGAGGCCTGCGCTGCGGAGAAAAAGCGGCTGGCAATGGGCTGTGTGGGCGCCAGACGGACCACGGGACAGCATCCGGGCGGGCTGGTGGTTGTTCCGGATGACAAAAGCGTGGAGGATTTCTGTCCGGTCCAGCATCCGGCGGATGACAGCAACTCCGATACCATTACCACGCATTTTGAATACCATTCCATGGAGGCAAACCTCCTGAAGCTGGATATGCTGGGACACGATGACCCCACGATGGTCCGTATGATGCAGGATCTTACGGGGGTGGATCCCCATGACATTCCGCTGGACGATCCGGATACCATGTCCATTTTCACCTCCAGCAAGGTGCTGGGGTATGAACATGATGAAATTCTGGGGCCGACCGGAGCCGTGGCGATTCCGGAATTCAACACCCGCTTTACCCGTCAGATGCTGATCGACACCCAGCCGAAGGATTTTAACACACTGGTGCGGCTGTCCGGATTCTCGCATGGCACCGATGTGTGGATCGGCAATGCACGGGACTTGATCGTCAGCGGGACCGCGTCGGTTCTGGAGACTGTCGGATGCCGTGACGATATCATGCTGTACCTGATCTCCAAGGGCTTGGACCCCAAGATGAGCTTCAAGATCATGGAAAAGGTCCGGAAGGGCAAGGTGAAAAAGGGCGGCTTTGACGAGGGCTGGGTGGAGGCCATGCGGGAGCATGAGGTACCGGAGTGGTATATCGATTCTCTGGCAAAGATCGGCTACCTGTTCCCGAAGGCCCATGCGGTGGCTTACGTCATGATGGCTTTCCGCATTGCATGGTATAAAGTTCATGAGCCTCTGGCCTTCTATGCCACGTATTTTTCCGTTCGTGCCAAAGCCTTTGATGCGGAATTCTGCTGCGCGGGAAAAGAAGCCGTCAAGCGGAAAATCCGGGAGATCGAAAACAATAAAGATGCGACTGCCGTGGAGAAGGATCTGCTGACCACGCTGGAGGTCTGCTATGAATTTTATCTCAGAGGGTTCCATTTTGACACCATCAATATCTATGAGTCTGACGCCACCAAATTCAAGGTAACGGAAAAGGGACTGCTTCCGCCCTTTACCACAGTCCGCGGTCTGGGAGAGACGGCGGCCATTGATACGGTGGAGAAACGCAAGGGAAAAGAGTTTATCTCTGTTGAGGAATTTTCCATGTGCTGCAATAAGCTCTCCAAGACCCACATTGAACAGCTGAAGGCTCTGGGGGCCTTTGCCGGTATGGCGGAGACCAGTCAGATCACGTTATTTTAAGAATTGCATCATCTTTCCGATTGTATAAAAAACGCAAGTATGATATGATGCAATCAAACATCAAAGAGGAGTGATCCGTATGCTGCAGAACAAAGTCAGGGATCTGCTGAACCAGCAGGTCAACAAAGAGTTTTATTCCGCCTACCTTTATCTGGACTTTTCCAACTACTATGAGTCCCGCGGCTTGAACGGCTTTGCCAACTGGTACAAAGTGCAGGCGCAGGAGGAGCGGGATCACGCCATGCTGTTTTACCAGTATCTGCACAACAACAATGAGACGGTCACCTTGGAAGCCATCAACAAGCCTGACCAGACCTTTACCTGCGACATGGACCCCCTGAAGGCCGGATTGGAGCATGAAGAGTACGTCACTGCCCTGATCAATGAGATTTATGGCGCGGCCTATGAAGCGAAGGACTTCCGCACCATGCAGTTTTTGGACTGGTTCGTGAAGGAGCAGGGTGAAGAGGAGACCAATGCCCATGATCTGATTGCCAAGATGGAACTGTTCGGCTCTGATCCCAAAAGCCTGTATATGCTCAACAGTGAGCTGGCTGCGCGGGTCTATACCGCACCTTCTCTGGTGCTGTAAAAGAAAAACAACGGGGGAGAGCAGAGGCTTTTGATGCGTCTCTTCTGTACGGAAAAAAGCGCCGTGTCTGGGACACGACGCTTTTTTTCTATGCCGGAAATGAAGCTGGCAGAGCCGGCTTTGTGATGCATCCGCAGACGGGAAGCCCTATGCGGTGCGGGGAGCGTGGCCGGTATCGGTCTCGCCGCGGAAGAGCAGGCTGATGCACCACAGACCTGCCAATCCTACCAGAGTAAAGATGATGCGGGACAGCAGCGAAAGCTGACCGCCGCAGAAGAATGCCACCAAATCGAAGCCGAACAGGCCGATGCTGCCCCAGTTCAGGGCACCGATGATGGTCAGAATCAGCGCGACCTTGTCAAAAATCATGAAACAACCTCCATCCTGATTGGGTTTTCACAGATAGAATTTCCGAAAGCGGTATATTTTATACAAGCGAGACTGGATGGAAAGATGGTGCATCACGGTTGAAAGAAGAAGTCAGCTATTGTATAATAAACAAAACCATCCGCAGGGCAAGCGGCTATTATGAAGAGAAGAGGGAAGATCATGAATATTGTCTGTTTGGATATGGAAGGCGTTCTGGTACCGGAAATCTGGATCGCGTTCGCGGAGGCCAGCGGGATCCCGGAGCTCAAGCGCACCACGCGGGATGAACCGGATTACAACAAACTGATGAATTGGCGGCTGGAGATCCTGCGGCAGCATGGCTTGGGGCTGAAAGAGATTCAGGCTGTCATTGCCAAAATCGATCCTCTGCCCGGAGCAAAGGCATTTTTGGATGAACTGCGGTCTGTGACACAGGTCATTATCCTCAGTGATACGTTTGAAGAATTTGCCAAGCCCCTGATGGAAAAGCTGGGATGGCCCACGATTTTCTGTAATTCTCTGGAAGTTGCTGACAGCGGAGAGATCACAGACTTCAAAATGCGCTGTGAACAGTCCAAGCTTACAACGGTAAAAGCGCTGCAGTCTATCGGATATGAGACCATTGCAAGCGGTGACAGCTACAACGATCTGGGGATGATTCAGGCCAGTAAGGCCGGATTCCTGTTCAAAAGTACCGCTCAGATCAAAGCGGATCATCCGGAGCTGCCTGCGTACGAGGAATTCGGCGACCTGCTGGCAGCCATCAAGGCGGCGCTGTGAGACCTGACAGGAAGGGAGAAGCCACATGAAGGAGCGATTTGAGAAAGCGGGCTTTTATCCTGCGAATATTTTGCTGCCCGCAGACGCGGATCTGACCAAATGGGCCGTGGTGGCCTGCGACCAGTTTACCTCCCAGCCGGAGTACTGGCAGGCGGTGGAAGAAACCGTGGGGGAAGCGCCTTCCACGCTGCGGATGATTTTGCCGGAGGCGAAGCTGAACGCCCCCGATGTGGACAGCGCCATTGATGCCATCAATAATACCATGAAGGACTATCTGGACAGGGGCGTGTTCAAAACGCTGCCTGCGTCCATGCTGTACATGGAACGGACCCAGTCTGACGGCAGGGTGCGGCGGGGTCTGATCGGCATGGTGGATCTGGAGCAGTATGACTTTACGCCCGGTTCCGGAGCGCTGATCCGCGCCACGGAGGGAACGGTGCTCTCCCGCATTCCGCCGCGGGTGAAGGTCCGCCGGAATGCCTCCGTGGAGCTGCCGCATGTGATGCTGCTGATCGATGATCCGGACCGGACGGTGATTGAGCCGCTGAAGGCTGTGACGGATGCGCTGGAAACGCTTTATGACTTTGATCTTCAGCAGGGCGGCGGCCATTTGAAGGGCTGGCAGCTGACGGAGCCGCTGATGGAGCAGGTGGCGGAGGCGCTGGGAGCGCTGTGTCTTCCGGAGGAAATGGAGAAGAAATACGGCATGAGGGATGCAGCTCCGCTGCTCTTCGCGGTGGGAGACGGCAACCACTCTCTGGCGACTGCCAAGCAGTGCTACGAGGATTTGAAGCAGAGAACGCCGGAAAGCCAATGGAAATCGCTTCCTGCCCGCTATGCGCTGGTAGAAGTGGTCAATAATCACGACGACGCCTTGACCTTTGAGCCGATCCATCGGGTGCTGTTCCATGTGGACCGGGAGGAATTCTTCGCGTTCTTCCGTGCCGCCTTCCCCAATGCCTATGAGGGCAGAGGAGAGGGCCATGTGATGGAAGTGGTTTGGGAAGGGCATGACGGTTATCTGACCGTTCCGGACCCCAAGGTCCAGCTGCCAGTCGGGACCTTGCAGGGCGTCATTGACGAGTATTTGAAGACCCACAGCGGAGAAGTGGATTATATCCACGGTGATGACGTGACCCGTGAACTGGGGAGCAAACCCGGAAATCTGGGCTTTTTGCTGCCTGCCATGGGAAAGGAGCAGCTGTTCAAAACGGTGATGGCCGATGGTGTGCTGCCCCGGAAAACCTTTTCCATGGGGCATGCGCAGGATAAGCGCTATTATATGGAAGCAAGGAAAATCAAATAAACAGTCAGCCCCAACGACTTTTGGCCGTTGGGGCTGAGATTTTCGAAAAAGCCTTGCAGAGTTTACCCGCAAGGGATACGCCGCATCCTTAAAGGCAGCAAAGCTGCCAACGGCTGCGCAGCTGCGCCATGGAGAAGCTGCCGCGGCTTTTCATCCGGCAGAACCTGTGCTATACTGGGACGGTGAACGGAGGAATGGATATGAGAACGAAAACGGCGCCGGCCAAAGTGAATCTGGCGTTGGATATTTTGGGGAAACGGCCGGATGGATACCACGAGATGAAGATGGTCATGCAGACGGTCTCCTTGTGCGATACCGTTACCGTGGAGGAAACGGAGGCAGGATTCCGGCTGGAGACCGGCGGTGAATTTCTGCCGGCAGGAAAGAAGACGCTGGAGCAGCGGGCGGCGGAGGCCTTTTTCGCAGCCATCGGCCGCTCCGCGCCCGGCCTTGCGGTGACGCTTGAAAAGGTGACGCCGCCTTATGCGGGACTGGGCGGCGGCAGCGCGGATGTGGCTGCACTGCTGCGGATCCTGCGGGAAGTTTATGCGCCGGAGCTGACCACGGAGGAGCTGGAGCGGATCGGATTTGCAGTCGGCAGCGATATGCCCTTTTGCATCAGGGGGGGGACCTGTCTGGCAGAGGGGCGGGGAGAGGTCCTGACCGATCTGCCGCCGCTGCCGCCCTGCTGCTTTGTTCTTTGCAAGCCGGACTTCGGCATCTCGACACCCACATTGTTTGCAAGAGTGGACGGGAGCGCCTTGAAGCGGCGTCCGGATATTGCCGGCATGACCGCGGCGTTGGCATCCGGCGATCTTGCGGGAGTCGCATCAAGGCTCGGCAATGTATTTGAGGATGTTTTGCCGGAGGAATTTGCGGAGGTTTTTGCGGTCAAGCGCCGCCTTTTGGAGCTTGGAGCGATGAATGCCGCCATGAGCGGCTCCGGTCCCACGGTGTTCGGCATCTTTCAGGAGCGGGAGACCGCTGTGCGGGCGGCACAAACGCTGAGGAATGTCTGGCCGCAGACTTATCTGGCAGAACCTGTAAAAAAAATCGACCCGCAAGTATAAAAGACCGAAAAACGGGCGATCCTTTCTGAAAAGGCTGAACATGGCCTACATAGGAAAGGATGAACTTGAGGATGAACACGCAGGGAAAACAACAGTACCGGCTGAAAATATGGGAGATCGCATTGCTTCTGGGCGTTGCCTTGTGCCTGCTGTCGGGCGCGGGAGCGATCCAGACCCAGCAGGAACTTTCCGACAAGGTGGTGCGCCTCCATGTGCTGGCAAACTCCGATTCACAAGAGGATCAGGCATTGAAGCTGCAGGTGCGGGATGCGGTGCTGAACCGGGCGGAAACTCTGCTGACCCAGTCTTCCAGCCGGTCGGAGGCAGAGGGGATCCTGCGGGGACAGCTGCTGGAATTTGAGCGTCTGGCAGAGAACGTCATTCGGGAGCAGGGGTATGATTATCAGGTGACGGCCCAGCTGCAGGGAACGGAGTTTCCAACCAGAGAATATGAGGGATTTACACTGCCTGCGGGAGAGTATCTGGCGCTGCGGATCCTGATCGGAGCGGCTGAGGGGCAGAACTGGTGGTGCGTCGTGTTTCCGCCGCTGTGCACCGCTGTTTCCGCAGAAGTACCGGCTTCGGCGCTGGCAGCAGGCTTTACAGAGGATGAGGTCCGCCTGATTACAGAGGAAGACGGCGGGTACGTGCTGAAACTGAAGACACTGGAATTTTGGGAACAGCTGCGGAAAGCGTGGAACTGACCGCAGACAGGAACCGCCGGCATTATTTGCCGGCGGTTCCTGTTGTCAGATAGGATTGGATGTCAAAGTCCAGCAGACGGGTGTCCCCTTTGAGATAAAGGGGATGATGGGGCTGACCGGATTTCAGCAGCGGTCCGGCGGTATACCATCTGGCGCCGGCTGCCTGTCCGTCGGCGGCAAAGTCCCGCATACAGTCCATGAGGTAATCCCGCTTCAAGATGAGATTTCCCCAAGCGGCCCAGACTGCCGGATGCTCTGACAGGGACAGCAGATACCGGAAAGCCTTTCTGTTTTCCTGATGAAGAAGCGGGTTCAGCTGCCGTTCCATGTCATCAGGACGCGTGGCACGCTGGGCATAGACATTGAACATCAAAAAGCTGTCGTATCCATTGGCAAGCGCAATGCGCTGCGCGGACTGCAGGGTGGGGTCCAGCGCATCCGGAGCTGCGGTGGAGGGATTGATCCCCACGCAGATCAGCGGCTTTTTCCCGCGGGTCCCGAGAATGTAGCGGTATTCCGAATAGGTATTGGGGACATAGAGCCAACGCTGGACGTCATAGTCCGGCGCGGGCTGAAGAGCCGACGCCAGAGCCGGCTCAAAGTGTACCAGCTCCAGTGTATCTGTGGTGCTTTTTGGAATATGCGGCATGGAGAGTCCTCCTGTTCGACATTTTTTTCAGCATAGCATATCAACGGGAAAAAGGCAACCGGGGCTATTCAGAAAGCGGCTGCTGTGGTATCATAACAGAAAACAAAGAATGTGAGGAGAGGGACGATGCTGAAGATCATCATGGGCCGGGCAAAAACCGGAAAATCGAAGGCGGTGCTGGAGAAGATCCGTGCGCTGGGCGACAGCAGCCGTCAAATCCTGCTGGTACCGGAACATGCCTCTCATCAGGCAGAGATCGACCTGTGCCGTGCTTGCGGAGATACAGCCAGCCGCCATGCGGAGGTCATGAGCTTCCGCCGCCTTGCAGATCGGGTGCTCAGTACGACAGGCGGACTTGCCGGTGTTTCGCTGGACAACGGCGGCAGGCTGATCCTGCTGCAAAAGGCACTGGGGACAGTGGCGCCGGTTTTGAAGGTGTACCGACGGCCCTCTCAGAAATCCGCGTTTCTGCAAAAGCTGCTGGATCTGTTTGACGAGCTGCGCAGCTATGATGTCTCTCCGGAACGGCTGGGTGAGCAGGCGCAGGAAATCACCGGCGCCACCAGTGACAAGCTGTGGGACCTGAGCCTTTTATATGGGGAGTACGAGAGCCTTTTGAAGCAGAAAGGGCTGGATCCCGGCGGGCGAATGAGCCAGCTGTGCCGCCGGTTGACAGAGTCCCGGTATGTGGCGGGAAAGGATCTCTTTCTGGACGGATTTACATATTTCAACGCCATGGAGTATCAGGCAATCGGAATCATGCTGCGGGAAGCCCGCTCCGTAACGGTGGTACTGCTGGGAGAACCGGAGAGTCGGGAGGAACTGTTCCAGACCTCCCTCAAAACGCTGGGAAGATTGACCGAGGAAGCCCGACGGGCAGGCTGCCCCGTGGAAACGGAGGTTTTGAAGGCACCGGCATGTGTGACGCCGCTGGAGCATGTGGAGCGCTATTTTTTTGGAGAGACAGCGGTGTTTCCGGAAGCGCAGTCTGCGGTTTCCGTTCTGGAAGCGGATTCAGTCTTTTCCGAAGTGGAGCAGACGGCTGCTGAGATCCGGCGTCTGGTCTCTGGCGGAACGTGCCGGTTTCGGGATATTACCGTGGCTGCCCGCAATATGGATGATTACAGCGAGACCATTGAAACGGTCTTTGCCCGATACGGGGTTCCGGTCTATCTCAGCTGCCGCAGCGATCTGCTGGAAAAGCCCGTGCTGAGTCTGCTTTCCGGCGTTCTGGCTGCGGTAAGCGGGGGCTATGAATATGAGGATATGTTCCGCTGGCTGAAAACAGGGCTTGCAGGATTGACGGCGGAGGAATGCGACCGCTTGGAAAATTACGTGCTGAAGTGGGAGATCCACGGCCGGATGTGGCTGCGGGATCTGGACTGGACGGAAAATCCGGATGGTTACGGTGCGCCGTGGACGGAGGAGCGGCAGGCACTGCTGGACGGGATCAACGAGAGCCGGAAAAAGGTGCAGGGACCGCTGTGCCGTCTGGCGGAAGGACTGCGGGGGCAGGGAACCGTGGCAGAAAAGACCGGCGCCCTGTATGGCTTCATGGAAGAGCTGGGCTTACAGGCGGCATTGGAAACGCAGATGCAGGCGCAATCCGCCGCGGGAAGACTCCAAGAAGCGGAAGAGACTGCCCAGCTGTGGGAGATCCTTTGCGGCGTATTGGATCAATTCGTTGAAATTCTGGGCGAAGAACCCGTGAAGGCAGATGCCTTTACGCGTCTTTTTTGCCAAGTGCTTACGCAGTATAGTGTGGGGACTGTTCCGGTTTCCATCGATCAGGTTACCGTGCAGGAGATTACCCGCAATGACCGGCACACCACTCGGTACCTGTTTTTACTGGGAGCCAACGATCATGTGCTGCCGGATCCCGGTCAGCGGGGTGGGATTCTGAACGATGACGATCGGGAGGAACTGGCTCTGCGGGGAATTGAGCTGGCGCCTGCCGGTATGGAGCGCATGGGCATGGAGCTGCAGAATCTTTATGCCGCGTTGGCACAGCCGACAGAGGGACTGCGGGTCAGCTACCCGATTGCGGATGTGTCCGGTGGGGAGCTTCGCCCTGCGTTTGTTGTAGACCGGCTGCTGGCGCTGTTTCCGGAATCCAAGCTCCTGCGGGAAGATAGAGACAAGGGATATCGCTTAACAGCCATTACGCCGGCGCTTGAAACGGCAGGCCAGATGCCCGGCGGCGGATTGTGGACCTATCTGGAGCAGATCCCTTCCTGCGGCCCCTCCCTGCGGGCCATGGAGCGTGCCGCCGCCTGCCGGCGGGGGCGGCTTTCCAGAAGTGCGGTCCGGGCGCTGTACGGCGACAGCATGACCATGTCGGCCTCCCGTCTGGAACGGCTGCGGTCCTGCCATTTTGCCTATTTCATGGAGTACGGTCTGCGGGCAAAGCCGCGGACGCCTGCCGTCTTTGACGCACCGCAGATCGGCACATTTCTGCACTACCTTTTGGAACATGTCACCAGAGACGTACTGGCGGAGGGCGGCTTTGCAGCAGTGGATACCGAACGGGTCCACGCGCTGGTGCGTCATTACATTGAGCAGTATGCCCGACAGGAGCTGCGGAACTTTCAGGGAAGAAACGCCCGGTTCCGGTATCTGTTTGAGCGGCTGAGGAGCACTGCTTATGCAGTGATGGATCAGGTGGCGGAGGAATTCCGCTGTTCGGATTTCATCCCGCTGGAATTTGAATTATCCTTCGGAGACCGTGGAACGCTTCCGGCGGTGGTGATCTCGGAACCGGATGCCCAGCTGCGCATCGGCGGCAAGGTGGACCGGGTGGACGGCTGGGTGAAAGACGGCAAGCTCTATCTGCGGGTGGTGGATTATAAATCCGGAAAAAAAGCATTCGACCTCTCTGCTGTAAAAATGGGGTTGGATATCCAGATGCTGCTGTACCTGTTTGCCCTGCAGAAAGAAGGAAAGGCACATTTCGGATATGATATTGAACCGGCCGGTGTGTTGTACCTGCCTGCGCGGGATGAAGTTCTGAGTATGGAGCGAAACGTCACGCCGGAAAAGCTGGAGGCCGAGCGGCAAAAGCAGCTGCGCAGATCGGGCCTGCTGCTGGCGGAGCCGGAGGTGCTGGAAGCGATGGAGCATGAGTCTTTGCGGGAGCCCTGTTATCTTCCCCTGCGGGTCGGCAGAGACGGCAGCCTGTCCGGAAGCATTGCGTCTGCCGCCCGGCTGGGAAAGCTGGGGCAGTACGTGGACAGGCTGCTTCATCAAATCGCCGACGAGATGCGGCAGGGCAACATTGACGCAGACCCATGCTGCCGCAGTGAGGATGACAGTTTCTGCAAATACTGTGATTGGGCAGATGCCTGCCATTTCCGGGACGGGCGGGACAGCGATCACCTTCGCTATATCCTGCCGGTCAAGGCGGAGGAATTCTGGGCGTCGTTGGAGGAAGAGGAAGGGGGCGAGCTGTAAGATGGCAGGCTTGACATTGACGGAGCAGCAGCAGGCTGTGGTGGAGAACCGCGGCGGGAGTCTGCTGGTATCTGCCGCCGCCGGTTCCGGAAAAACCAAGGTTCTGGTGGAGCGGCTGTTCCGCTATGTGATCGAAGAGCGGTGTGATCTGGATGAATTCCTGATTATTACATATACAAAGGCTGCGGCGGCAGAGCTGCGCAGCAAGATCGCCGCGGAACTCCACAAACGGCTGGCGGAGGAACCCGGCAATCAGCGGCTGCGGCGGCAGCTGCTGAGAGTCTATCAGACGGATATCAAAACGGTGGATGCCTTTTGCACCGTTCTTTTGCGGGAAAACACCCATTTGCTGCCGCTGGAGTCGGACCGTCATGCCCTGACGCCGGATTTTCGCGTGCTGGATGAAAGCGATGCCGATCTGGTGCGCCGGCGGGTTTTGCAGCGGACGCTGGAGGAGTTTTACGACGGGTTGACTCCGGAACGGGCGCTGCTGGCGGATACATTGGGCGCGGGGCGGGATGACCGGGCATTGGAGGAGCTGGTGCTGGAGCTGCACGAAAAACTCCAGAGTCATGCCTATCCGGAACAGTGGCTGGCAAAAAGCCGGGAGAGCTGGCTTGGCATGGATGGTTCATTCGATGAAACGCCGTATGCAAAAGAGCTGCTGACTGCCATCCGGAGAAAAGCCGCCCACTGGGCGGGGCTTTTGCGGCAGGGGGCACAGCGGGTGGAAGCGGACGCGGCGCTTTCTGCCGGATACGGAGAAAAATTCCTCACGGCAGCCTTTGGTCTGGATGAGCTGGCGGCGGCAGAGACATGGGAGCAGGCGAGAGAGGCACAAAACGGCGTTGTCTTTCCGCGGCTTACCACGCCGCGGGGCAGGAAAGAGGAAACGGCGCCGCTCAAAGAGCTGTGGGACGGCTGCAAGGCCGCGGTAAAAGATATGGAAGCACTGCTGGATGTCAGCGGGGAAGAGGCCATGGAGGACCTGCGGGCCGTGGCGCCGGCCATGGCATCGCTGCTGGAACTGACCGCGGAGTTTTCGGCCCGCTATCGGGCGGAAAAGCTGCGGATGAACGCGGCGGACTTTTCGGATCAGGAGCATCTGGCGCTGCGCCTGCTGGTGGCGGAGGATGGTTCCCCCACGGAGCTTGGCATACAGGTATCCGCCCGCTATCGGGAGATTCTGGTGGACGAATATCAGGACACCAACGAGGTGCAGAACGCGATTTTCCGCGCAGTATCCCGGAACGGCGGGAATCTTTTCACCGTGGGAGACGTCAAGCAGAGCATCTACCGCTTCCGGCTGGCGGACCCGACGATCTTTCTGGAGAAATATGACCGCTTCAAACCGTATCAGGAGGCAGCGGAGGGCGAGGAGCGAAAGATCCTTCTGTCCAAAAATTTCAGATCCCGAACCGAGATCCTTGAGGCTGCCAACTTCATTTTTGAAAATATTCTGTCGGTAGAGATGGGAGAAATGGCATACGGCGAGGAGGAGGCTCTGCATTTCGGCGCAGCCTATTATCCGGAGCGCAATGACTGCCAAACGGAGTTTCACCTGATTTCCGCCCGGCAAAAATCGGCGGAGCAGGATCATCCGGTGAAAAAGCTGACGGCGGAGGCGCGGTTTACTGCCATGCGGATTCGCCAGCTGCTGGACGAGGGATATCCGGTGACGGACAGCGACGGGACACTGCGGCCCTGCCGGCCGGAGGACATTGTGATCCTGATGCGCTCTCCCGGCAGCCGTGCCGCTGCGTTTGCAGAGGCGATGGCGGAGCGGGACATCCCCTGTTCCTTTGACGAAGCGGGAGACTTTTTCCATACGATGGAGGTCTCTGTGGCAATGGCGTTTCTGGAGATCATCGACAACCCCCATCAGGATGTTCCTCTGATCTGTGTGCTCCGTTCGCCGGTGTTCGGGTTTACACCGGACCGGCTTGCTCAGATCCGCAGCGGCAGTGCGCAGGGGGACTTTTATGACGCGGTGGCGGCGGACGGCGGAGAGGACTGTGCCGCTGTGCTGGAGACGTTGGACCGGCTGCGGCAGGCTGCCCGTGATATGAGTGTCCACCGGCTGCTCTGGACGCTTTATAATGAGCAGAAGCTGCTGGGGATTTTCGGCGCCATGGACAACGGTGCGGAGCGGCGGGAAAATCTGATCGCTTTGAGCCGCCATGCGGAGAACTTTGAAAGCGGAGGTTACAAGGGGCTGTTTGCCTTCGTGGCGCATCTGCGGCAGCTGCTGGAGACGGGGCAGACGCCGGTGACCAGAACTGCCGCGGCAGCCGGCGGTGTGCGGATCATGAGCATCCACAAGTCCAAGGGACTGGAATTTCCCATTGTGATTCTGGCGGATCTGGACCACGCCTTTTCCCGGCAGGACTTTGATACGGCGGTTTTGGTCCATCCCGCCATGGGGCTTGGACCGCGGCGGGTGGATCTGAAACGGAAGATCCGCTATCCGACACTGGCACGGCTGGCGATCGAAGAAAAGCTGCGGCGGGAAAATCTTTCCGAGGAGCAGCGGATTTTGTACGTGGCGATGACCCGTCCCAAGGAAAAGCTGATTTTGGTGGATGCCATGTATCATGCTGAGGGGCGGCTCCGGAAGCTGGCTGCGGTGGCGTCCTGTCCGGTGGCTCCCGAGACGGTGGCGAGTGGAAAAAACTTCGGAGACTGGATTTTGCTGCCGCTTTTATGCCGGCCGGAGGCAGCGCCCCTGCGGAACATGGCACAGGCGGAAGTGGAACAGCTGTATACCGGAGATTCCAAGCCATGGCAAGTGTTTTGGCATGACAGCGAATCCTTCCGGCAGCGGCCACATTCGGCTGCTGCCGGACTGGAGGAGATCCGGAAAGAGCCGGCGTTTGATCCGGCGCTGCTGGAATTTGTCTATCCTTATGAATTAGAGACCGCCGTGCCTGCCAAGGTAACGGCCACGCAGCTCAAGGGACGGATTCTGGACGAGCAGATCGCAGAGCACGCTGCCAGAACGCCCCGCCTGCGCAGCTTGACCCGCCCCCGCTTCCGGCAGCTCCGGCAGGGGCTGACGCCGGCGGAGCGCGGCACGGCCACCCATTTGGCTTTGCAATATCTGGATCTGTCCGATCCGGATGTCCGAGGGCAGCTCCGGCGGCTGTGCCTTGCTGAGAAACTGACAAAGCCGCAGGCGGAAGCGGTGGATGCGGGACTTTTGGAGCGGTTTCTCCGTTCGCCGCTGGCGGAGGAGATCCGCAGGGCAAAGAATGTGGAACGGGAATTTCCGTTCACGCTGCTGATGAGAGCGGAGGAGCTGACCGGCCATCCGGAAAGCGGAGACGAGATCCTGCTGCAAGGCGTGGTGGACTGTTTTTTTGAAACACCGGACGGGATCACCGTTGTTGATTTCAAAACAGACCGGATCACGGGGCGGGAGGAGCTGGAACAGCGGGTCCGGCACCACAGACCGCAGATGGAAACATACAGCCGCGCCTTGGAGCGGGTGCTGGAAAAAAAGGTGGTCCGGCGGGTGCTGTATTTTTTGCGGGCGGGAGAGGCCGTGGAGGTGTAAAGGGCCTGCTTTTGCAGAGAGAACGCGGTCATGCCGCGGCAGTGTGGATTTTTCAAAAAAGTTCTGAAAAATGCTTGCAATTCCAAAATTGATGTGGTATAGTAATTAACGCCTTTGTGGTGGTGAAAGCTCCTGCGGGGTAGTCTGGAAAAGAAAGAGGTGAACAAGAGCAATGAAGGAAGGAATCCATCCCAATTATCAGCAGACTACGATTACTTGCGCCTGCGGTAATGTGATTGAGACAGGTTCTACCAAGAATGATATCAAGGTGGAAG
>JAPFEH010000008.1 GCA_026169195.1 Dysosmobacter sp.
CAAAATTTGGAACACCTACGGATAAGTATGGATCAGGGACTGAAGAAGAAATCGAAGAGATGTTATCTTCAGGCAAGCAGGTCTTTCTTTATTTTGTAGATGCTCCAATTAACCCGTCTGTGATAGATATGGATCAAAATATCACAAAGTACTTGATTTTAAGGAAAAATACAAAGGACGTGGATTATATGGATTGGTCAAAGATGGAAGCGATTTAAGAAAACAGTTTGCCAAAGATGACAATAAGAGAAATAATATTATAAAGAACTATTGTGTCCATCTATGTATCCTCCCCATCAATTTCGATTTGTCTTTTTATTTACCTGATCACATAGTTCTCTTTGTATCATACTTGGCTAAATCAACAGAGTTTGCCCCCTCCGTTCAAAAGGTAGCGGCGGTGTCATAATCACCAGCCGGCTTCCAGCAGCTTCTTCGGAAGTGCATCCCGGTTCTCTGTCGTCACTGTTTCCACTTGAACCTGGGGATGGTTTTTGACCTGTTCCAAAAACGCGCTGTCGGCGACCTGTAAAACCCCATAGATGGGAACCGTACCGTCCAACTGCCGCAGAACTGCCGCCTGAAATTCCGGCACCTGTGATTCTGCCGGTCCCAGTTCGTCCATCAACAGCAGATCCCATGGGCCTCTGCTCTCCAGAAGGGCACAGCCCAAACCGGCAAACCGTTCAGAGTCAATGGAAAGCACGCCGCTGCGTCTCGTGAAAATCCGGTTCTCCGGTGTACAGACAGCCGCAGTGTCCGGCGGAAGCATATGGATATCTCCCCCTCCGGACACACGCACACGCACCGTCCGGAACCCGCCCACAGCAGCGTCACGGCCTTCCAGAAGTCTTTTCAGCACCGTGCTCTTCCCCACGCCCTTTTCCCCTGTTATAAACAGATGTCTGGGATGCGGAGGTGGTTTTTGCGGCAGGGGACGAAAATCTGCCCGACGCGGAAGTCTGCCCGGCGCATCTTTCTCAGGGGCACTCACCGGCGGGAAATACGGTTCAGCGTAAAATCTCTGACGATTGCGGATCAGCTGTTCCAGCGTGACCGGCTGGAATCCGTTGAAATCCGCAGCAGCATTCAGTACCCGCGGCAAATCCCGCAGGATCTCAAAAAACGGCGACGCCCCTCCGTGAAGATGTCCGTGGATCATCCACCCGCCCTTGTTATAAAGGACGGGATAATGACACAGCATCACATGCGCGTCCCCATCCTCCAGCTCCGTAAAGTCCGTCACTGTTTCAAAATACCGGTAGAGCAGCGGAGCGTCGCAAAAGGCCGTATCGTGATTTCCCCGAACCAGATGTTTTCTCCCGTGAAGGCGGGCCAACGCACGGCAGGGCACATGTCCGCCGTTGTATCCCACATCTCCGATCACGTAGACGGTATCTTCCGGTGAAACCACCTGATTCCACCGCTCCGTCAACACCAGATCCATCTCTTCGACACTGGAAAACGGTCTGCTCCGCAGCACCGGTTCGTAATAAAAATGAAGATCTGCGGTGTAATAAATCATGTGCCGCCATCCTTCCCCCGGCATTTTTGTTTCATGCCGTCTGCAAAGATTTGCTGATATAGATTGATTATAGCGAATTCATACAGGAGATTGCAACATCACTTTTCCGCCCTGTTCCTCCGGAAAGACAGGCACTCACGCAGAACGGTTTCCCAGATGCCGATGGCAGCGGCGCCGACGCCTTGCTTTCCATGGAGGGATGCACAGACCGGCGCTATCCACGCCCCCTTTCCCCGTGCACTTCGCTTTTTCTCGCAAGATTTCTTGACAAATCAACACTTTACATCGTAAAATAATGAGAAAATACCAAGGAGTTGAGGTTGCAAATTTATGAAAACGCCCTTCGTCACCAAAGGCCAGTTGGAGGCCATCGCAGCCCAGTATCCCACCCCTTTTCATATTTATGACGAGAAGGGCATTCGGGAAAACGCCCGCCGGCTGAAAGCCGCCTTTGCATGGAATCCCGGTTATCGGGAGTATTTTGCCGTGAAAGCCACACCTACCCCCGCCATCTTAAAGCTGCTCCACGAGGAGGGCTGCGGCTGCGACTGCTCTTCCATGGCAGAGCTGGTCATGTCTGAAGCCTGCGGCATCACCGGAGAGGATATCATGTTCTCATCCAACGAAACGCCGCCCGAGGACTTTCAAAAAGCCGCCCAACTGGGCGCTGTCATCAATCTGGATGACCTGACGCTGGTCGACGAGCTGGAAACCGCTTTGGAGCAGCTTCCTGAGACGGTCTGCTGCCGCTACAATCCCGGCGGCGTCTTTACACTGGGCGAGACCCGCGAGGGCTTTCAGGTGATGGACAACCCCGGCGATGCCAAATACGGCATGACCCGTCCTCAAATTGCCGAGGCCTTCACCCGTCTGCAGGCTCTCGGCGTCAAGGAATTCGGCATCCACGCCTTTCTGGCATCCAACACACTTTCCAATGACTACTACCCCGCTCTGGCCCGGATCCTGTTTCAGCTGGCGGTGGAGCTTCATCAGGAAACCGGTGTTCACATCCGCTTCCTCAATCTTTCCGGCGGCATCGGCATTCCCTATCTGCCGGATCAGCCCGCAAACGATATTTTTGTCATTGGGGAGGGTGTCCGGAAGGCCTATGAAGAGCTCCTCGTCCCTGCCGGTATGGGCGATGTGGCGCTTTATACGGAGCTGGGGCGGTTTATGCTGGCTCCTTACGGTCATCTGGTGACCCGCGCCACCCACGAGAAGCATATTTATAAGGAATATATCGGCGTGGACGCCTGTGCCTGCGATTTGATGCGCCCTGCCATGTATGGCTCGTATCACCACATTACCGTTATGGGAAAGGAAACCGCCCCCTGTGACCACAAATACGATATTGTCGGATCTCTGTGCGAGAACAATGACAAATTCGCAATTGACCGTGTTCTCCCCAGAATTGACCGGGGCGATCTGCTGGTGATCCACGATACCGGCGCACATGGACACGCCATGGGGTATAACTATAACGGAAAGCTCCGCTCTGCCGAGCTGCTTTTGAAAGAGGACGGTTCCGTCCAGCTGATCCGCCGGGCAGAAACGCTGGAGGATTATTTTTCTACCGTAGTATGGTGAGCAGGCAAACAAACACATCCTGTATCACGCAGGCGGGAACATCTTCACGATACTCCCGCCTGTTGTTTCATACAAACTACATATCGATTCTTTGAATGCAAGGGGCAATGCAAAGAATCCTGCTTCTAAATGAAAAATATGAAATTGCTTGTAACAAATTCTCTCACCAAAGAACTAATGGATAGGAAAACATAGAAAAAAGGGGGGTGACTGTCATGAAGCAAAAAGGCGAGGATCTTTATGAAAAACATGCGGAAAATGTATATCGTTATCTATTTTCTTTGATTGGCGAAGCGGATACTGCAGAGGAACTTACACAGGAAACCTTTTATCAAGCACTGAAAAGCATGAATACATATCGTGGGGACAGCACTCCTCAAGTTTGGTTATGTGCGATCGCAAAGCGGTTATGGTTTAAAGAACTTGAGCGGCGAAAGCGCACAATCTGTGTGGATGGAAGCAGTTTTTCTCACATTGCAGCTTCTGATGATCCGGCGCGGGCATATGAAGAGCGGAATGACAGATTTGCATTATATCAGGCCATGCAGCAATTAGATTCAGATACTCGAGAGGTCATACATCTGCGCTTGGCAGGAGATTTTTCATTCCGCGACATTGGAGATATACTTGGACACAGCGAGGTTTGGGCAAGAGTTCGTTTCTATCGGGGAAAAGAAGCGCTTGTAAAAATGATTGGAGGTGGTAAAAATGAATAAGAATCATCTGGACTGCTGTGTTGTTCGTGATTTACTTCCGGCTTATATTGAAAACTTGACAGAAGCTGAGACGGGAGAATTGATCAAATCCCATTTGGATCAGTGCCCTTTCTGTCAGACAGTTGAAAATGATATGCGCACACAAATTCCTGTCGAAAAGGTTCCAAAACGTGCGTTGAAGTTCTTACGGCGTGTTAAGCGTACTCGTTTAATAGCGGCAGTTCTTTCAGTGCTTGCTGCTCTGTTTTGCATGTGGTGGCTCTACGATCAGGAGTTCCATTATGCTAATACGGAAGCCGGAAGACTGGAAGCAGTATGTGACTATATCCTGTCACCGGAAGATAGCACTATGCCCCACGACGTCAAGGCCGGGACGCCAGTGCGTGCAGTCGCATGGCAGACGATAGATCAGCACCTGTTTATCTTTTTCGGCGCTGATAATGAGGAAAATGTGCATGGAGTCATGCACCTTGTTCGAGGTGTGAACGGGAAATACCGGGCGCTTGAGTCCTCATATGAACCGTCGCAATATACTGCCGGTGTTTATGGTGAAAGTCTGACGCCACGGGGGACTGACTGGGAACTGTTTATGCTGGCTGGCGATAACTGCCGGGACATTTACTCTGCTGAAGTACATTATACAGGGCTCGACTATGATGGAATCAATTTATACACTGCGATTAAAACATACGAACTATCCGACCCCAACTTCCTCTGGATCATGGATCAGAATGACTTAAAACAGGAATTGGGTTTGTCGGATAAGGATATTATCGGTCTGCACATTGATGATGTTCGTCTTCTGGACAAGAGCGGAGAAGATATTACAGACGAATATAAGGATACATCGATGACTGCCTCATGGGGGACGGGAAAGGGAACTGCAGAACTCTTTTTGCTCTATGTCTATATGGGAATCGTGGCGGTGCTTGGTATTGTATTTGTACGCTATTATTTGAGGAAAGATTGATCGATAAATTATAGTCAAAAGGGCGTGCGGCACCATTCTGTTGCACTCCCCTTTTCTTGCAGAGTATTTTCAATAGAACGGATAAATCCGAACATATTCCCCACTCCTGCCTCACACCTTCTCCACGCTTCACAAACGCATTGAGGGCGCTGAAAAAGACAAGCTGTCCCTATCGGCCACACCAATGAAGAACAGCTCCGATATTATCAAGATGTTGAATTTGAGGATCTGCGGAAGATCACAGAAAGTCAGTCTGCAATAGAACTGTAATAGGAATTATTTTTTTCCACCAAAGCGTACGAATGAAAAAAATGAAGAAACCCTAGAGCCTTTGAAGCTCTAGGGTTTCTTCATTTTTTCATTGGTCCGAGTGGCGAGACTTGAACTCACGACCCCTTGACCCCCAGTCAAGTGCGCTACCAACTGCGCTACACCCGGATTTTTGTTTTGCTGTCTTATCGAAGTCAGCTTATTTATATTAGCACGCTTCTTCTGAAATTGCAAGCTTTTTTTTCAAATTTCTAAAATTTTTTAATCCCCGGCGATCAGCAGATGTTCATGTCTCAACTTTCCCCGGCAGATGACTGCATCTGCCGGGGAAATGGAAAGCATCAGGAGTCGATTCCGCGGCTGGTAAGATACTTTTTGACCATCAGAGCCACCTTAAAGGTGATGGCATCATCAAATTCCCGCAAATCCAAACCGGTCAGCTTTTTGATCTTCTCCAGCCGATACACCAGTGTATTGCGGTGCACAAACAGCTTCCGGGCTGTTTCGGAAACGTTCAGATTGTTCTCAAAGAACTTATGGATGGTAAACAAGGTCTCTTTATCCAAGGCATCAATGGGGTTTTTCTTAAAAACCTCCTGAAGAAACATTTCACACAATGTGGTCGGCAGCTGATAAATCAAACGCCCGATTCCCAGATTCTCATAATTGATCACATATTTCTCAGTGTCAAATACCTTTCCTACCTCTATGGCGATCTGGGCCTCTTTATAGCTCTTTGCAAGATCCCGCAGATGGGTAGCCACGGTGCCAATGCCTACCACCACCGTGCTCTCACCGCCGGAACGCAATGCTTCCTCAATGGACGCAGCAATTTTATTCAGTTCCTTGATCCCCGCCCCTTCGGACATCTGACGGATCAGAACCACATCCCCTTCCCCTACGCTGAGGACAAAGTCGTTTTGGCGATCCGGGAACAGCGTCTGCACCACATCCGTAGGGACAGATTCGCCCTTTTTCAAGGTACGTACCACAAATACGCCGCGATGTACATCGGCGGTCACACGCAGCTCTTTCGCCCGCATGTAGATATCGCCCAGCATAATATTGTCTGAAATGATATCTTTGATGAAGGAACCCCGGTCATGCTTTTCCTCATAATAGGACTTGGCGGCATTCAATGCCACCGTGGCCATTGCGCAGACAGTTTTACTGACCTCGTTATCTCCAAAGCTGAACGCCGCGTAATCAAATTGATTGCCCCAGCCATTCAGCGCCTTAAAAGTCTTTCCATCAGAACAGATCATACCGCCTGCTGCATTGTTTACCACGGACACATATTCCGTCCAGCGCTGGCCGATCATGGACAATTCACTGCAGGCAATCACAACGCCTTCGCCATCAATCACGCCGATCGTCCGGTCTGTGTTCTCTTTCAGTTGCAGTACCACATTTTGAAAAATTCTTCCAGACATGGCCGTCCTCCTCACCACTCGTTACGCATAAAACTTTGTGCAATTTGTCAACGATAATATTATATCGGTAATTTCGGCAAATTGCAAGATGCTTTTTCTTTTTTCAACAAAAAAACTAGAGGCTTTTTGTTGAAGATTTGCTTATTCTCAAGAATCTATGAAATCTCCCGCAGAGCTTCTATCTCACTTTCCGTCAAAAGTCGGTATGCTCCCCGCTCGAGCGCAGGATCCAAAGTCAAATTGCCCATTTGAATCCGCTCCAAATACAGCACCGGCTTTCCACGGGAAGCCAGCATCCGCTTCACCTGATGAAATTTTCCTTCCCGCAGGGTCACATGCGCCTCGCTTACCGCACCTGCTGTCAAAATTTTCAGCCCGGCCGGCTGACAGCTCAGTCCGTCACCAAGCGTTATTCCCACCTCGAACGCCCGGCAATCCTCTTCCGTCAAACATCCATCTACCCGTGCATAATAGACCTTATCCACATGATGTTTCGGAGACAGCAAGTCATGCGCCAGTCCACCTTCATTGGTCAGCAGCAGCAAGCCCTCTGTATCTTTGTCCAGCCTTCCTACCGGAAACAGTCCCTGCTTTTTCAATTCCGGAGACAGTAAGTCCAGCACCGTAGGGCCTCTGCCATCCTCTGTGGCAGAAAGGTACCCCGCCGGTTTATTCAAAAGCACCCATGTAAATTTCCGATAACACAGCTGCTCTCCATTGACTTCAATCACCGCTGTATCAGGATCGATCTTTTCCTCTCCCGATTTAGGCGCAGCGCCATTCACTAGAACCCTGCCCTGTCGTACCAGCTGCTTTACTTCACGTCTGGAAAACTTTCCGGTAGAGGCAATCACTTTATCCAGCCGTTGCTTTTCCATACTGTCACGCTCCTTTTCTTTCTTGTGTATTTTATCATATTCTTTCCGCAAAATGAATAGGAAACAAGCAGGAGGGATTCAATATGATGATTTGGACTACACGGTTTTCCAGAAAAAAAGCAGTGGTAACCATTCTTCTTATGGGAGTGGTCATGGCAGTTCTGATTCTTCTGACAGGCCGCACAGATTCCGAAAGCGGGGCCGATCTGCCTGTTTTGGCAGACAACAGCCAGCGGGTCGCTTATTTGCAGTCCCTTGGCTGGGAAGTAGCAGAGGAACCGCTGGAGACTCTGCAAGTTCTGCTGCCTGAAACTCTGGAGGAGCCATACCGCTCCTACAACGAGCTGCAGCTGCGTCAGGGCTTCGACCTGACCCCCTGTCTTGGAAAGCAGGTGAGCCGCTATACTTACGCCGTTCTTAATCATCCTGAACGTGCCAACGGTGTGCAAGCCAATCTGTATCTATGTGAGGATCAGCCAGTCGCTGGTGATATTTTCTGCCCCGGTGCAAACGGGTTTCAAACAGGGCTGCTTTTCCCGGAAACGCCGCAGGGAAACTAAAAAAAGGACTGCTGTTTTCACAGCAGTCCTTTTGACGTATTGAAATTACTCGTCGATCTCGGTGACAACACCGGAACCAACAGTACGGCCGCCCTCGCGGATAGCGAAGCGCAGACCCTTCTCAATAGCGATGGGGGTGATCAGCTCAACCTTCATGTCGACGTTATCGCCGGGCATGCACATCTCAGTGCCCTCGGGCAGAGTGATGACGCCGGTCACATCGGTGGTACGGAAGTAGAACTGAGGACGATAGTTGTTGAAGAAGGGGGTGTGACGGCCGCCTTCTTCCTTGGACAGGACGTAAACCTGACCAACGAACTTGGTGTGGGGATGAATGGAGCCGGGCTTAGCCAGAACCTGACCACGCTCGATGCCCTGACGGTCAACACCACGCAGCAGAGCGCCGATGTTATCGCCGGCCTCAGCGAAGTCCAGCAGCTTGTGGAACATCTCGATACCGGTAACAACGGTCTTCTTCTTCTCGTCGGTCAGACCAACGATCTCGACTTCCTCGCTCAGCTTCAGCTGGCCACGCTCCACACGGCCGGTAGTAACAGTACCACGGCCGGAGATGGTGAAGACGTCCTCAACGGGC
Source organism: Dysosmobacter sp. (assembly GCA_026169195.1). Taxonomy (GTDB): domain Bacteria; phylum Bacillota; class Clostridia; order Oscillospirales; family Oscillospiraceae; genus Oscillibacter. Next base: position 8,535 of record JAPFEH010000008.1, read on the forward strand.
ATCAGGAAGGGCATGTCGGCCTTACGGTCGGGAGTGGGGATATAGGAGTCAACAGCGTCCATCAGCTCCTTGATGCAGGCATACTCGGGAGCATTGGGATCGTTGGACTCAGCCACCAGAGCGTTCAGAGCGGAACCCTTGATGACGGGGATATCATCGCCGGGGAACTCATAGGTGCTCAGCAGCTCGCGGATCTCCATCTCCACCAGCTCCAGCAGCTCCTCGTCGTCCACCAGATCAGCCTTGTTCATGAACACGACCATGGCGGGCACGCCGACCTGACGGTCCAGCAGGATGTGCTCACGGGTCTGAGCCATGGGGCCGTCGGTGGAAGCGATGACCAGAATAGCACCGTCCATCTGAGCAGCGCCGGTGATCATGTTCTTGATATAGTCAGCATGGCCCGGGCAGTCAACGTGGGCATAGTGACGGTTGGCAGTCTCATACTCCACGTGAGAGGTGTTGATGGTGATACCACGCTCGCGCTCTTCGGGAGCCTTATCGATGCTGGCGTAATCCTCGAACTCAGCGCCGCCCTGCATCGCCAGATACTTGGTGATAGCAGCGGTCAGAGTGGTCTTACCATGGTCGACGTGACCAATGGTGCCGATGTTCACATGGGGCTTGGTTCTTTCAAATTTCTGCTTAGCCATTTGAAAATCCTCCTGTCAAAGTTTCAAAATACATTTGTTGCAATGCACGTAATCAGCATTGCTTATTTTACAGTATTTTGCGGAAAAAAGCAACAGCGAATCTCGAAAATCCGACATTTGTTCTTTCCGCTGTTCAAGCACATCAACCCTGAGGCTTGCTGCGGGTCTCGATGATCTTGTCACGGATGCTCTTGGGCATCTCGGTGTAGCTGTGAGGCTCCATGCTGTACTGGCCGCGGCCCTGCGTGTTGGAACGCAGGTCGGTGGCATAGCCAAACATATTGGCCAGAGGCACGAACGCATCGATCTGGGTGGCGCCGGTGCGGCTCTCCTGACCCTGAATCTGACCACGGCGGCTGTTCAGGTCGCCGATCACGGTACCCAGATATTCGTCAGGCACAATGACGGAAACCTTCATGATCGGCTCCATCAACGTGGGATCCGCCTTGCGGCAGGCCTCCTTGAAGGCCATGGAACCGGCAATCTTAAATGCCATTTCAGAGGAGTCGACCTCGTGGTAAGAACCGTCGAACAGCGTGACCTTCACGTCCACAACGGGGAAGCCAGCCAGCACGCCCGCGTTCATGGCGCCCTGAATACCGGCATCGACAGCAGGGATATACTCCTTGGGGATCGCGCCGCCCACAACAGCGTTGACAAACTCATAACCCTTGCCGGACTCGTTGGGCTCCACATGGATCTTGACATGACCATACTGACCCTTACCGCCGGACTGACGGGCATACTTGGTGTCCTGATCCACAGCCTTCTTGATGGTCTCCTTGTAAGCGACCTGAGGCGCACCTACGTTGGCTTCCACCTTGAACTCGCGCAGCAGGCGGTCCACGATGATCTCCAGATGCAGCTCGCCCATGCCGGCGATGATGGTCTGACCCGTCTCTTCGTCGGTGTAGGTCTTGAAGGTGGGGTCCTCCTCCGCCAGCTTAATGAGACCCATGGTCATCTTCTCCTGACCAGCCTTGGTCTTGGGCTCGATGGCGACACGGATAACAGGCTCGGGGAACTCCATGGATTCCAGAACCACAGGTGCCTTCTCATCGCACAGAGTATCGCCGGTGGTGGTGTTCTTCAGACCCACGGCAGCGGCGATATCGCCGGAGAAGACCTCTTCCAGATCCTCACGGTGGTTGGCGTGCATCTGCAGAATACGGCCGATCCGCTCCTTGACGTTCTTCGTGGCATTCAGCACAGAAGAACCGGTGGACAGGTGACCGGAATACACGCGGAAGAAGCTCAGACGGCCCACATAGGGGTCAGTCATGATCTTGAACGCCAGAGCAGAGAAGGGAGCATTGTCATCAGAAGGACGCTCCTCCTCCTCATCGGTCTTGGGATTGACACCCTTGATATGGGGGATGTCCAGCGGAGAGGGCATATAATCGACCACAGCGTCCAGCAGCTTCTGCACGCCCTTATTCTTATAAGAGGTGCCGCAGACCACGGGAACGATGTCATTGTCGATGGTAGCCTTCCGGATGGCGGCACGGATCTTGTCCAGAGGAACCTCCTCACCGCCCAGATACAGCTCCATGATCTCATCATCAAACATGGAGACCGCATCCATCAGCTTCTCATGATACTCATTGGCCAGATCCATCATGTCTTCGGGGATCTCCTCGACACGCATGTCCTTGCCCAAGTCGTCATAGTAAATGTCGGCCTTCATCTCCAGCAGGTCAATGATTCCGCGGAAAGACTCCTCGGAGCCAATGGGCAGCTGGATGGGCACAGCATTGCACTTCAGACGCTCGTCGATCATACGAAGCACATTATAGAAGTCCGCACCCATGATATCCATCTTATTGACGTAAATCATGCGGGGAACCTTATAGTTATCGGCCTGACGCCACACAGTCTCGGACTGAGGCTCCACGCCGCCCTTGGCGCACAGCACCGTCACAGAACCGTCCAGAACACGCAGGGAGCGCTCCACTTCCACTGTGAAGTCCACGTGGCCCGGAGTGTCGATGATGTTGATACGGGTCTGGGGATACTGCTGCGCGGAACCGGACCAGAAACAGGTGGTAGCGGCAGAAGTAATGGTAATACCACGCTCCTGCTCCTGCGCCATCCAGTCCATGGTGGCGGTACCGTCATGAGTCTCACCGATCTTATAGTTCACACCGGTATAATACAGGATACGCTCGGTAGTCGTCGTCTTACCTGCATCGATGTGAGCCATAATGCCGATATTTCTGGTATTTTCAAGAGATGTTTTTCTCGGCATACTGTTTCTCCTAACTTACCAGCGGAAGTGGGCGAAGGCCTTGTTGGCCTCGGCAGCCTTATGCACTTCCTCGCGCTTTTTCACGGCAGCGCCGGTATTATTGGCGGCGTCCATGATCTCGCCGGCCAAACGCTCGGCCATGGTGCGCTCGCTGCGGCCGCGGGAATAGGCGGTCAGCCACCGCAGACCCAGGGTCTGACGACGGGCAGGACGCACTTCCATGGGCACCTGATAGTTGGCGCCGCCCACACGGCGGGCCTTGACTTCCAGACTGGGCATGATATTCTCCATAGCCTGGGTGAACACTTCAACGGGGTCCTTCTCGGTCTTTTCTTTGATCTGATCGAAAGCCGCGTAGACCACTTTCTGGGCAACGCCCTTCTTGCCGTCCAGCATGACACTGTTGACCAGCTTGGTCACCAGAATGGAGCCATATACGGGATCAGGCAGAACTTCTCTCTTGGGAACATTACCTCTTCTGGGCACTATGCTTCCCTCCTTCATAATAATTCTATGATCTCATAGGTACTCAAAAGGCGGTATTTCAGCCTTCCGTAGAATGCCTGTCGAAGCGGTACATGTTCGCACATATATATAAACCTATTCGGCAAAGCTTTCAGTGTTTTGCAGAACTTACTTCTGCTTAGGACGCTTGGCACCGTACTTGGAACGGGCCTGCATACGACCCTGAACGCCCTGAGTATCCAGAGTACCGCGGATAATGTGGTAACGGACACCGGGGAGGTCCTTGACACGGCCGCCGCGGATCATGACCACAGAGTGCTCCTGCAGGGAGTGGCCGACACCGGGAATATAGGCGGTGACCTCGTAGCCGTTGGTCAGGCGCACACGGGCGATCTTACGCAGAGCGGAGTTGGGCTTCTTGGGGGTCGCAGTTCTCACAGCGGTGCAAACGCCTCTCTTCTGGGGAGAAGGCAGATCGGTGGTCTTCGTCTTCAGGGTATTCAGACCGAACTGCAGAGCGGGAGAATTGGACTTGTAGGTAGCCTGTTCTCTTCCTTTACGGACCAGCTGGTTAAAAGTAGGCATTGATGTTCTCCTTTCTTTTATATTTTTGACATCCGCACGGGCGGACAGTCAATATTTTTCACGGAAAACCTTGCGGTTATTCCGAAAAAAACATTTTATGCAGCTCTGTTTATCAGCAGGGCTTCTGTGCGGGACACCGGCTGTTTCAAAGCGCCTGTTTTCCCACAACAGCAACCACAGAGGCCCCGACTGTAATCCGGCATGCCTGACCCAGTTGAGCCATGGTATGTCCGTTTTCCACGGGAATCCCTGCAGCTGTGCAGCTTTCCACCACCGGAGCGGTGATGGCGGGGTCGGCATCATCGGCCAGATACACCCGTTTTGCGCGGCCTTCCCGGATCGCTTTGCGGGACTGCTTCACGCCAATGACCTTTTCTTGAGAAGCAAGTTCCGAGATCACGGGAAATTCCTCCTGTTGTGCATAGCAAAATTCGCAGAATATATCCGCGCAGTTTTGAATTATACCATGGTTCTCCATATCCGTCAAGATATTTTTCAAAAGAGATAATGATTATTTTTCATCACATCCGGGGTTCTCTCAAACTTTTCCCGGCCCTTCTCCGTCTATTCAGCAGAACGTCCCAATCGACACCCAAAAAGGAGGATTTTTATGAAAAATTACCGTTGTATCAGGATCTTTCTGCTGTCTGTGAGTCTGTGTCTTTTAACGCTGCTGGCTGCCTGCGGCAGCAATCCGGAGTCTTCACAGCAGCCGGAGCCGTCGCCCCCCGAGGAAATCAATGAACCAGTCACTCTGGAGTTCCTTTGCGGCGCAGACTATCAAGCTTACCTCTTGGATACGATCACCATGCAAATGGAAAACCGCATGGAGAAAAATCCCGACATTGTATTCTTTCCCGTTCAGGAACAGCAGCCTCTGACAGATTATGTGCCCTTGGATGAAACCACCGACTTTTCTCTGGATGAGGATGGAAGCATTGTCATTCTCTTTCCCGCCGGCACCGTGGCAGAGGAATCCCATGGAGATCAGACATTCCGGATCCCGCAGCCTTAACCTGTAAACCGGCAGGGCATCCATGCGCCGTATGAGCATTTCAAAATTTTCAGGAATCCAAAAAACAACCACACCTGACGGTGTGGTTGTTTTTTGGAGCTGATGGCCGGATTCGAACCGGCGACCTACTGATTACGAATGAGAATAATTAACTCATGCGCTCTCACGTATATTCCCGCAAACCCTTGTGCCGCAATGTTTACGCAAATTCATACTTATCCTCATGTACGCCCCCAAATGCCGGTTCAGGTCGGAATAAACCCCACATAAACCCCAATGAGACCCCATCAATATAGCACACGATATACGAA
>JAPFEH010000004.1 GCA_026169195.1 Dysosmobacter sp.
CGCAGCGTCTCGGTAACCGTGGGATGAGAGTGGATGGTATTGATGATCTCATCCAGCGTCATCTCCTCGCCGATGGCCAGAGCGCCCTCAGCGATCAGGTCGGTGGCGCGGGGGCCGATGATGTGCATACCCAGAATCTCGCCGTACTCCTTGCCGGCGATGATCTTCACAATACCCTCGCCGCCATTGAGGATCAGCGCCTTGCCGTTGGCGCTCATGGGGAATTTGCCCACCTTGTAGTCGATGCCCTGTGCCTTGCACTGCTCCTCCGTGAGGCCCACGGAAGCAGCCTCCGGCTCAATGTACACGCAGGTGGGGTTGGTCTTTTCGTCATACGTGGCCTCGTGGCCGCAGATGTTCTCCGCCGCCACTTCGCCCATGGCGCTGGCAGTATGCGCCAGCTGGGCATGGCCCATGACGCAGTCGCCGATGGCATACACACCGGGGACGTTGGTCTGCATCTTGTCGTTGACGAGGATGCGGCCGCGGTCGTTCCCGATGCCACCGGCCTCCAGATTCAAGGAAGCCGTATTGGCACGGCGGCCGATGGCCACCAGCACCTTCTCCGCCTCGAAGCTGACGGTCTCGCCGACCTTGTTCCTGCAGACCACCTTGGCGCCCACGGGAGACGTTTCCACAGACTGCACGGGGCACTCCAGATGGAAGTCCATCCCCATCTTCTTCATATGGGCCACACCGATCTTGGTCAGGTCGCCGTCCAGCATGGGCAACATATGGTCCATGGCTTCCACCACCGTGATCTTGGTGCCGAACGCCGCGTAAGCGCACGCCAGCTCCAGACCGATGACGCCGCCGCCGATGACCACCATGGTCTTGGGCAGGGTCTCCAGACTCAGCGCGCCGGTGGAGTCGATGCAGTTGGGATTTTCCTTGATGCCGGGGATCGGAGGCACGGAGTTGACGGAGCCGGTCGCCACGATGATGGCGTCGGCGGTCATTTCCTCGGTGGTGCCGTCCGCCTTCTTCACGGACAGCTTCTTTTCACCCACGAAGGTCGCCTCGCCGTCGATCTTCTTCACCTTGTTCAGCTTCAAAAGGCCCGCGACGCCGCTGGTCAGCTGCTTGGAAATGTCATTCTTGTGCTTGATGATCTGGGGGAAATTGACGTTTACCCCCTCTACCTCAACGCCGATCTCCGCACCCTGATCCTTGATCTGGGAGATCAGCTCCGCAGAGTGCAGCAGGCACTTGGTGGGGATGCAGCCCACATTCAGGCAGGTGCCGCCCAGATGCTCCTTTTCGATGACGGTGACCTTGGCGCCCAGCTGTGCCGCCCGGATGGCAGCCACATAGCCGCCGGGGCCGCCGCCGATGACGATGATATTCATAAAAGCATCCTCCTTATGCCAGAATCAGCTCCGGATGCTCCAGAAGCGTCTGCAACTCACGGAAGATCCTTCCCACTTCCAGCCCATCTACAACCCTGTGATCGAAGGTCAGATACGCGGTCATGGTATCGCGGGGTACGAACTGCCCGTCCACATAGAGGGGCTTTTTGGTGGTCCTGCCAAAGCCCATGATCGCCACCTCCGGCGGATTGATAATGGGGGTCGAGAAGTCAATGGGGAACATCCCCACATTGGATACCGTAAAGGTTCCGCAGCCCTGCTCCTCTGCCCGCAGCTTTTTCTCCTTAGCCCGGATCCCAAGATCCTTGATGGTGCGGCTCAGCTCCACCAGAGACAGTGTATCGGCATGTTTCACCACGGGAACCATCAATCCGTTTTCCGTAGCCACCGCCACCGACAACTGCACATGCTTGTGAGAATAAAGGGTCTCCCCGTCAAAGGTGGCGTTGACCAGCGGATGGTTGACCAGCAGCTTGGCAACCGCTTTACACAGCAGGTCGTTGACGGTGATCTTGCAGCCCAGATACTCCTGCTGCTCCACCAGCTTCTGCCGCAGGATCAGCAAATCGGTCACGTCCACCTCGCAGGAAGCCGTGCACTGCGCCATGGTTTGCAGGCTGTTGTACATATTGCGGGCAATGGTCTTCCGCACGCCGGTCCACGGCGTTTTGGTGATCTCATCCGTCACGCCTGCGGAGGCCGTCTCCGCAGGCTTCGCCTTGGCCTGCTCCAGATAGCTCCGCACATCCCGGGCAATGATGCGGGTGCCGTCGGGACCTCCGGACGCGGCAATGTCCGCCAAACGCACCCCTGCCTCCTTCGCCAGCTTTTTGGCAAGACCGGAAGCCCGCACATGGCCGTCCGCCATGACCGGAGTGCTGGATGCCGGAACGGGCGATGCCGCATTGGCCGTATGCACACAATCGGGACATTCCCGGGCGCAGCCCTTTTCTGTCTCCTCTGCCGGAGCAGCGGCAGAAGCACCGCCAGCCAGAGCGGCAAGCTCCTCTTCGCTCTCCGCCAGCATCCCGATCACCTCGCCCACAGGGACGGTCTCTCCCTCACCGGCAAGGATGTGGACATATCCGTCGCCCAAGGCCTCGCAGTCAATCGTATTTTTCTCGTTTTCATATTCCATGAGCACGTCGCCCTTTTTCACAAACGCGCCCTCCGAAACCTTCCACTGGGCAATGGTTCCTTCCACCATGGTCAGCCCCGCCTTCGGCATTACGATCGCAGTACTCATATGTTTCTCCTTTCAGCGGGTTCTTTACAGCATGGCCCGAATAGAGGCGCAGATACGCTCCACGCTGGGAATGCTGTATTTTTCCATGCGGATATTGTAGGGCATGGGCACATCCAGTGCCGCGATCCGTGCGACCGGACCGTCCAGTTCATCATACAGCTCCTCTTGGAACATCGCAGCCAGCTCCGCACCCACACCGGCGGTCTTGTTTCCTTCTTCCACAACGGCGGCCAGATGGGTCTTCCGGATGGAAGCGAAAATGGTTTCCTTATCCAGCGGCGCAATGGTGCGGGGATCAATGACCTCGACCTCGATGCCCTCGGCAGCCAGCTTTTCCGCGGCCTCCAATGCACGGGGCACCATCAGCCCGATGGCAACCAGCGTCACATCCCTGCCGGGGCGTTTCACATCCGCCACGCCAATGGGGATAGTATAATCGCTTTCATAGATTTCGTCCGGAATCTCCTGCTTGGTCTGGTAGAGCTGCTTCGGTTCGCAGAAGAGCACCGGATTATCCGAGCGGATGGCGGACTTCAAAAGGCCCTTGGCATCATAGGGGCAGGAGGGCGTGATGATGGTCAGGCCGGGTGCGTGGAGGAACAGGCTCTCCACCGTGTTGGAGTGCTCGCTGCCCGCGCCGTTGGACGCGCCGGACGCGCTGCGGATCACCAGCGGCAGCCGGTACTCCGGTCCGTGCATATATCTCCACTTGGAAACGCAGTGGAAGATCTCCGTAAAGGCCACCATGGTAAAATCGGAGTACATCAGCTCTACGCAGGGCCGCAGGCCGGTCTCCGCGGCGCCGATGGCGCTGCCGATGATGGCGGTCTCCGTAATGGGGGTATTGCGGACCCGCTTAGGCCCGAACTCCTCCAGCATTCCTCTGGTAACGCCGAAGATGTTGCCGAACTGCGCCACATCCTCGCCGTAAATCAAGACCTTCTGGTCCCGGCGCATTTCTTCTTTCAGGGCGTCGCCGATGGCTTTGGCGTAAGTCACTTTCATGCTGCTTTCCCTCCTTATCAAACGTAAAGGCCGTCATAGATCTCTTCCGGCTCCATCTCCGGCGCCGCCTCGGCCCGCAGGATGGCCTCGTCCATGGCGTGGTCGAAGTCGGACCGCATCCGGTCTACCTCCTCCTGCGTCAAAACGCCCTGCTCCAGCAGCATGGCCTCAAAATTTTTGACACAGTCCTTGTGCTCGATCCAGTCCTCCGTCACCGCGGCATCCCGATAGGCACACTGGTCGCCTTCAAAGTGGCCCCGCCAGCGGTAGTCCTTGCACTCCAGAACGGCAGGCCCCTTTCCGGCGCGGACACCCTCCAGCAGTTCTTTTGCCGCCTCATAGACCGCCAGAACATCCGTGCCGTCCACCACCTTGGCAGGCATGGCATAGCCCGGCGCGCGGTCCGCCACCGCGTTTTCAGCGGCAATGGAATAGGAGCTGGGCGTGGAGATGGCAAACTGATTGTTCTGGCAGACAAACAGCACCGGCAGCTTCCACGCCGCCGCCAGATTCATGGCCTCATACACCGGACCGCGGCTGGAGGTTCCGTCCCCCATAAAGACAAAAGCCACGTTATCACGGCCCTCCATGTCAATGGTCAGCGCCGCGCCTACGCCCACAGCTGCATCACAGCCCAGCGTTCCGGAAAAGCCCAGATCGCCGGTCCGCAGCTCGCCGATATGCAGGCTGCCGCCCCGTCCTCCGGAGTTTCCGGTCTTTTTGGCCAGCAGCTCTCCAAAAAACGTATCCAAAGAAGTGCCCATCATGTAGGGGATCGCCGTGACCCGGTGGGTCCGCTTATAATAATCGCCTTCTTTGAAATTGGTCAGCACACCTGCATAGGTCGCTTCCTGCCCCACACCGCTGTGGACATGCCCGGGGACCCGGCCCTGCGCATACGTATCCACCATCTTTTTCTCCAAAAGCCGCATATCCAGCAAATTTTCGTACAGCTTTTTCAGAAAATCCTTTTCATACTGCATGATAGTCCTCCTTTGAATATGATATGACTTGCGCGGAAATCCCTCTCCGCCGGTAAAAAAAACTGGCAAAAAATTCCTTTTATGTTAGGAAAAAGCGCGGCAGCAGACAGCTGCCGCGCTTTTTTCACGCAACTTCAATTCTGGTAGCGATCAAACCGCTTTCAGATTATTCTGTAAAGGCGGCGATCAGTTCGGGAGTCATCATCTCCACGAACTTGGGATCCTCATAGATCTTGGCAGAAGCGGCCTTGAACTCCTCAACAGCCTCAGGAGTCAGCTCGGTAACCTGAACGCCGGCATCGGCCCACTTCTTCAGCACTTCCTGATCGCCCTCACGCTCCAGCTTACGCTGATTCTGAGCAGCCTTCTGGCCGCACTCGTCAACGATCTTCTGCAGTTCGGGAGACAGAGAATCATACAGCTCGCCATTCATGGTGAAGAAGATGCAGTCATACACGCCGGTCCAGTAGGTCACGTACTTCTGAACCTCGGCGATGGAGGCACCATCAGCGGTGGGCAGAGGGTTCTCCTGGCCGTCATAAGTACCGGTCTGCAGGCCGGTGTAAACCTCGGACCAGTTGGCGTTGGTCCAGTTGGCGCCCCAAGCGTCATACTCGGCATTCAGCAGGTCGGAACCAGCAACACGCAGCTTCAGGCCCTTCATGTCCGCCAGAGACTCGATGGGACGGACACTGTTGGTGGGATGACGGAAGCCGTTCTCGGCAATGCCCAGCAGATGCAGGCCCATGCTCTCAACGACTTCGCCCACAGCCTTACCGGCATCGCCGTCCAGCTTGGCATCAACATCCTCGAAGGAGTCGAACAGGAACGGCAGAGACACAACGTTCAGCCGCTTATCGAAGTTGGAATAAATGATATTGGAGTGGGCAGACAGCTCAATGGTGCCGTCCATAACGCCCTGAATGCCCTCGGTCTGGTTGCCGGCAGTCAGCTGGTCAGCAGCGTAAACCTCAACCTTGACCTTGCCGCCGGTGGCGTCGCTGACCATCTGGCCGAAGTCGCGGCCCATGTCAGCCCAGCAGGTATTCTCGGTAGCGGAGCAGGTATACTTCCAGGTCATTTCCTCAAACTCGGCGCCTTCCGCGGCCTCATTGCCTTCGGCGGGAGTCTCGGCGGGCTCTTCCTTGCCGCCGCAGGCCACCAGAGACAGGCCCATAGCCAGTGCGAGGATCAATGCAAGAAACTTTTTCATTGTTTTTCCTCCTTAAATTTTTACAAGTTGCGCTTTATCTGAATCACTTGCGTGATAACAGATCCAGTGGATCAGCGACCCAGCAGGGCCGTGGAGAAGAAGGGTACGTAGGTAACGATCAGCAGCGTGATGACGCAGGCCAGAATCATGGGCCACACAGCCTTGGAAATGGTGGCGATGGTAACACGGGTCTTGTCCTTGATATCCTGCAGCTTGTTGGAAACGCCAATGGCCACAAACAGGTTGACACCCACGGGAGGAGTCACCTGACCGATGGCAAGGTTCACGGTGGACAGCACGCCGAAGTGAATGGGATCGATGCCCAGCTTGGTAGCCACGGGGTACATAATGGGAATAAAGATGTACATGGCGGAGTTGGCGTCCACGAAGCAGCCGGCGATCAGGAAGATCACGTTGACGATCAGCAGGAACACCACCTTGTTGCCGGAGATGTTCAGCAGCAGCTCCTGTGCCGCGCCGGAAATGCCATGCACCGTGCAGATGTAGGAGAACAGGGTGGCGGCGCCGATGATCAGCATGATGCCGCCGGTGGTCTTGGTGGAATCGACCAGCAGATCGTACAGATCCCGCAGCTTGACCTCGCGGTAAATGAACAGGCCTACGATCAGACCGTACACCACGGACACAGCCGCAGCCTCGGTGGGAGTGAAGATACCGCCGTAAATGCCGCCCAGAATGATGACAGGCATCAGGAAGCCCCAGAAGGCTGTACGGAAAGACTTCCAGCGCTCGCCCCACGTAGCCTTTTCACGGGAGGGGGGCAGGTTCTTTCTGCGGACCTCGATCATGATGACAACAACCAGTGCCAGACCCATCATGATGCCGGGGATGATGCCGCCCATGAACATATCGCCCACGGAGACGCCGGTAATGGAGGCATACACCACGAATGCGATGGAGGGCGGGATCACGATGGCGATGGAGGAAGCCGTTGCCATCATGGCAGAGGAGAAGGGTGCGGTGAAGCCGCCGCGGTTGATCATAGCGGGGATCAGGATGATGCCCAGCGCCGCCACCGTGGCCGGGCCGGAGCCGGAAATGGCGCCGAAGAAGCAGGCCACCACCACGCACACAATGGCGATGCCGCCGCGCCGGTGTCCGATACAATCGTCAATAAACTGCACCAGACGGGTGGAAATGCCGGCCTTGGCCATGATGTTGCCGGACAGCACGAAGAACGGGATGGCCAGCAGCAGGAACTTTGCCATGCCGTTATAGACGTTGGTGGGAACAATGGACAGCTTATCGCCGGAGAACCACATGGCGAAGATGGAGGACATGCCCAGACTCACGCAGATGGGCACGTTCAGGAACAGCAGCACAAAGAAGGAGCCGAACAGAATTAAGTTGATCATCAGTCATTTCCTCCTTCTTCCGCAGAGATGCCGGGCGCGTTGTTGCTCATCACATCCATGCAGAACTCAATGGTGTGCAGGATCAGGAATACCGCACCGATGGGCAGGAAAATCGTGAATACCCACTCAGGCCAGTTCAGAGAAGAGGTGCGCTTGCCGGAGGCTATCTGAGAGAGCACCTTGTCGATGCCGGTCTTCAGCAGAACCACCCAGAAGACCGTGTTCATCACCGTGATGATCGCGACAAACACCTTCTTGCCGCCAACCTTCAGCCGGTCAAAAATCAGAGAGAGGCTGATGAGACTTCCCTCGCGGGCGCAAAGGCCGCACCCCATCATAATCAGCAGGACGAACAGGTTGATCACCAGTTCCTCCGTCCACGCAAACTGGCTGTCGCTCAGTTTGCGCACCACAACGTTTGCGAATGTCACGGCTGTGACGAAGACCAACACGATACTGGTGATGATCTTCTCAAATTCAGCCACGCCATTCATGAGTTTCTTGTAGGCTTTCATTGAATCAATCCCTTCCTATTTTGCTGCTGCGCTGCCGGGCCTTCCGCATTCCACACCATGCGGTTTTCTCTGCTCCGGCGGACGCTCCACAGAAATGCAGTCCGCATTTCTGAATTGTGGACATTCTTATGGGCCGTAACTTGGTCGGACCATTCAGTGTCAGAGATATCATACCATCCCCGTCTCTGTTAGTCAAATAAAGACTCCAAGCAGAGATGCCAAAATCTGCTGTAAAATCTCTCTCTTTTGCACAAAACCAATGGACTCATTCCTGATCCGGATACTTGCTCCGATACTCTTCCACAATCATCAGGTGTTTCTCCATTTCCTGTCTGGCCCGGACGCTGTCATGATCCCGTACCGCCTCATAAATGGCGCAATGGGAAGCGTGGGTCTTGCTGCGGTAATCCGCATGGCCGCTGAAGCGGATCCGGATATCGCCCAGCATGGAGTTGACCAGCCGGATGCAGGCTGCCAGCATCATATTGTGGCTGGCCACCGCCAGCGCATCATGAAAATGCACGTCGTTGAGGTAATTTTCCGCATCCGTCTCCAAATCCTTCAGGGCATCCTCCATCCGCACCAGATCCTCCGGTGTGGCACGCCGGGCCGCCAGCTCGGCGATGGCTGCTTCCGTCACCTGACGGAATTCGCTGAAATCATCCTGAATATCGTTCTGGTTGCAGACCTGCACCAGTGAAATGGCCCGCCGGATGTAATCCGCGTCCCGAAGCACGACCTTCCGGTATCCCCGGTTCTCAATCACGCCCAGAAACTCCATGATCCCAAGGCACTCCCGCAAAGACCCGCGGCCCACGCCCAGCATTTCCGCCAGATCCCGCTCGGAGGTCAGCTCCGCGCCGACCTTGATCTGTCCCCGCTCCATGGCTTCAATCAATGCCCACATCACCATTTCCGGGATCTTCCGGTTGGCATTTCCCGTTGTCGCCAACTGCATGGCAGTCTCCTTCCCGCTCATGTTTTCTGTTCCTGTATCACGCACATACACCATAAAGAGTTTCTTTCTTTATCATAATCCGTCTCATTTTTTCCGTCAAGAACATGAAATGTAGAAAATTGAATTCAATATTTGGCAAATGCGTTACAATCCAATAGATAAAAAATGTAATTATCTTTTGTATCCAACAAAAAGGCACCGCAAATGCAGTGCCTTTTCGCAACCATTCAATTCAACTGTCCGCCGCGCAGATAGCCATACGCCACAGGCACAATCAGCAGAACCAGCCCAATCAGGGGCGCTGTCATGCCGGTGCCCATGGTCAGCAGGTTCCATTCCAGAACCACCAGTCCGCCAATCGACCACAGCCATCCGGCAAAGCGGTGCACATCCTTCCATGTCCGTTCATCACGTTCTGTAAAGGAAAAACGCAGCGCCAGCTTGGCGTCCCGCGGACAATCCCACATATGACCGCCCAGCATCAGCAGCGCCAGCCCCAGCACGCAGGGCGTAATATACGGCAGCGTCAGACCTCCTCCGGCAGCCTCCATCAAAAAGCCGCTGCAAAAGAACGTGGAAATGACGGGGAACCCCCACCGTCCCACCAGCCGCACCGGAGCACTGGGGATCGTCATGCGCTTTTGATTGAACCACAGCTGCCCATGACAGATCAGATTCAGCAGGCACATCAGTCCCGGCAGCAGGAAAACCGCTGCCGCGCGGGGCATGGAGTCATCCTTACCGTCAATGCCGATCAGACCGGTCTCCACAATTTCCGGGATCTGATCCCACAGCTGAAGCCCCAGCTGCATCGGCAGAGCACAGGCAAGCATCGTCACAACCAGCAGCACCGCCTTTTCCTTTGCAACGTGTTTCCCGAAGACCCGTGCTCCCTCTTTTTCCATTTCCCGCGTCATGCCGGGATTCTTTTTCTTTTTCTTGCTGCTCATTGGATAAAGCCACTCCTTTTTGATCCATTGGGAAGTATTATACGAGTTTCCCCGGCATTTGTAAAGAAGTCTCTTCTATCCTGTCCTTGACTCCACCGCCTGCAAAAAGCCCATCAAATTGCGGATCGTGTACCGCAGGTTTTCCTCCGCATGGAGCTTCGCCGTGGAGAACGGCTCCGGTCGGTGGTTGGTCGTAAACACACAGCAAACGCCCGAATCATAAATCCCGTCAGCACCTTCTCCAACCGCTCCGACAATGGCAGCCACCGGAACGCCTGCCCGTGCAGCACGGACCGCAACGCCGGATATCACCTTCCCCCGCAGGCTCTGACTGTCCAGCCGCCCCTCTCCTGTGATCACCAGTCGGGCGCCGCGGAGCAGGTCGTCAAACTTTACGGTGTCCAGAACCGTTTCGATGCCCATGCGCAGCGTTCCATTCCAAAAGGCCGCCGCACCGGCGCCCATACCGCCGGCCGCACCGCCGCCGGGCAGGGTCAGGATGTCCTTTCCCAGATCCCGCCGGATCACATCCGCCAAATGGCGCAGATTTCTGTCCAGCCGTTCCACCAGCTCCGGTCCCGCCCCCTTTTGCGGGCCAAACACCGCGCTGGCCCCTGCGGGACCGCAAAGCGGATTGTCAATATCGCACATGATGGTAAGCGGCGGAAGAGGCCGCTGCTGCCGCAGGTCGATCCGGTCAATCCGGTCCAAATCCCCGCCGGCCGGCACAAAGGCTCTCCCTTGCCGGTCCAAAAATCCGGCCCCCAGCGCCGCGGCCGCGCCGCATCCTCCGTCATTGGTCGCGCTTCCGCCCAGACCCAGAATAATACGGCGGGCGCCTTGATCCGCCGCAGCCGCCAGCAGCTCCCCCACGCCGTAAGTCGTGGCTGTATCCGGCTCCAGCCGGTCTCCCGCCAGAGGAAGCCCCGCCGCGGCCGCCATCTCCACCACCGCCGTCCCGTCCGGCAGCAGCCCGTAAAACCCCATGACCTCTTCCATGTGGGGCCCATGGCAGGGCACAGAAATCCGCCTGCCCCCCGCCGCTGTCAAAAAGGCATCCACACTGCCCTCTCCCCCATCCGCCACAGGGATGGAGAGCACTTCTGCACGGGGCTTTGCCCGCAGGATCTCCTCCCGCAAGATCCGGCAAACTTCTTCCGCGCTCAGAGTCCCTTTGAAGGAGTCAGGAGCCAGAATATAGCGCTCCATCCGCCCACACTCCTCTCCTTGATATTTATTTCATTACTTTACCACAGTCCGCCCCGCCGCGTCACCACTTCTTTTTCATTTTTTTCTCCTTTCTATTGCGCATCGGAAAGCATCATGGTAGGATGTTAACATCTAATATTTGCAGGAGGCTTCTATGAAGCAGGACATGATTTTGATTCTGGATCTGGGCAGCGACGAAAATCCCCGTCTCGCCCGCGAGATCCGCGCCATGGGCGTTTATACGGAGATCCACCCCCACGACATCTCTGCCGCAGAGCTGGCAGCACTTCCCAACGTCAAGGGCATCATTCTCAACGGCGGTGTGAACCGGGTGGTAGACGGCGTGGAAATCGACGCTTCCGCAGCAGTCTACGAAAGCGGTCTCCCCCTCTGGCCCATTGACCACAAAGGGTCCGCTCCTCTGGCCGCAAGCGGCGCGGAACGGGAGCAGGCTGTGCGTTCTTTTGTATTTGACACCTGCAAGGCCGATGCCAATTGGAACATGGAGAACTTTATCGCCGACCAGTTGGAGCTGATCCGCCAGCAGGTAGGCAGCAGAAAGGTCCTGCTGGCCCTTTCCGGCGGCGTGGATTCCTCCGTAGTGGCAGCCCTGCTGATCCGGGCGATCGGCAAGCAGCTCACCTGTGTTCATGTGAACCACGGATTGCTGCGCAAGGGCGAACCGGAGCAGGTCGTCAAGGTTTTCCGGGACGAGCTGGACGCCAACCTTGTTTATGTAGACGCCACAGACCGTTTCTTGGACAAGCTTGCCGGCGTGGCTGATCCTGAGCAGAAGCGTAAGATCATCGGCGGCGAGTTCATTCGCGTATTTGAAGAGGAAGCCCGCAAGCTGGAGGGCATCGACTTTTTGGCGCAGGGCACCATTTATCCCGACATCATCGAATCCGGAACCAAAACCGTCAAGGCCGTCAAGAGCCACCACAATGTCGGCGGTCTGCCCGATGATCTCCAGTTCGAGCTGGTAGAACCTCTGAAGATGCTTTTCAAGGACGAGGTTCGGGCCTGCGGCAAAGCGCTGGGTCTGCCGGACTCCATGGTCTACCGCCAGCCCTTCCCCGGCCCCGGTCTGGGAGTCCGGTGTCTGGGAGCCATCACCCGCGACCGTCTGGAAGCCGTTCGGGAATCCGATGCCATTTTGCGGGAGGAGTTTGCCAAAAACGGTTTGGAAGGGAAAGTATGGCAGTACTTCACCGCTATTCCCGACTTGAAAAGCGTCGGCGTGCGGGATAATAAACGGGCTGACGAATGGTGTGTCATTATCCGTGCTGTCAATACAGTGGACGCCATGACCGCCACCGTGGAAAACGTGCCCTTCGACCTGCTTCAGCATATCACTGCCCGTATCACCGCTGAAGTAAGCGGTGTGAACCGCTGTCTCTTCGATTTGACCCCCAAGCCCACCGGTACCATTGAGTGGGAATAAGCATAAAGTGGATATGAGGGCCCGCAAACCCGCATAAACACTGTGTTTTTGATTTTCAAATTCCCCATTTGATAGCAGATTGATAGCACTCGTCAAATCCCGATTTATTGAGTTTGAAAAGAAAAATCGGGTGGCTTGCGAGTAGCCTAAAAATCCTCATCTTTTATTCATAAGTAAAAGGTCTAACTGATTTTTGTTGATCAGTTAGACCTTTTTTATTTTGCTCTCATTTATCTGATTTTGCGCAACAAACGGCCTTTCCCGTGGCCTACAAGTGAGAGGGTTAGATCAACCCCTCCGGCGGCACCTTGGCGCGGATCTGGCTAGTATCGTACTCTGGGTAGTGATAACGCCAGCGGTCGTACTCCTCCTGAGAGATCTCTCCGGCCTCCAACTTGGCGGACTGTTCCTGCCAGGTACAGAGCATTTCATGCAGCTGGGCAGCGTCCTTGTTCTTCCGAACATCGACCTTCAAGCAGATCTCTCCGTCCAGCTCACTGATCTTGAGTCCATAGTTGTCCTCCAAGGTAAACAGGGTGTGCATAAGGCCCACATAGGAGTCTATATCCGGAACAGAGAGCGCATGGGGCGAGACATCCAGCACCTCAGCTAAGGCAGCGGTCAGGTCTGCCTTTGGGGTTCTTGATCCTGTTTCGTACTGTGCAAGGCGCACATCAGCAGACTTCTCCGGGAAGCCCAGTGACATGCCG
>JAPFEH010000001.1 GCA_026169195.1 Dysosmobacter sp.
CACAGCCTCTACGACCTTTTGCTTAAACTCTGCTGTGTACCGTTTGTTTGGTATCCCTTTTGGCATAAATAAAGCACCCCATTTGTTATTCAGTATACCATACTGTCTAACAAATGGGGGGCAGTTCAGACGCGTGTCCTCTTTCCGAAAACGATCTTATTTCTTCACCAGATATTTTCTCATATCCAGCGCACAGGCAAACAGGATGATGCCGCCCTTGATGAGGTACTGCAGATCCTGAGGCACACCCACCATGGTCAGTCCCACGAAGATCAGGCGCAGCATCAGCACACCGATGACGATGCCGCGGATCTTGCCGATACCGCCGACGAAGGATACGCCGCCGATAACGCAGGCTGCGATGGCATCCAGCTCATAGTTCAGGCCGGTGTTGGCGGTGTTGGAGCCAATGCGGGCGCCCTCAATGAAGCCGGTGAAGCCGTACATGGCGCCGGCCAGCGCAAACACGCCCACTGTTGTTCCGAACACATTGACACCGGAAACCCGGGCAGCCTCCTCGTTGGAGCCCAGCGCAAACATGTTTTTGCCGAAGGTGGTCTTGTTCCAGATAAACCACATGATCGCCGTCAGAGCGATGGCAAAGAGCACATAGTTGGGAATGGGCGTTCCTCCGATGCTGAACAGGCTTCCTTTGACGAAGTTGGTGTAGGAAGCGTCCAGATTGGAGATCGCCATGCCCTTATTATTACCCTGCTGAACATACAGCAGCAGGAAGGTATACAGGATCAGCTGAGTGCCCAGCGTGACAATAAAGGGATGCAGCTTGAACTTTGCCACAAAAAAGCCGTTGAAGCAGCCGATGGCGGCGCCGATCAGCATGGCGATGAGGATCACCACAGGGATGGGCAGGGTGCCGATCTCCGGCCACATCTTGTTGGCGGCATTGGCGGCGTTTTGCAGCAAAGACGCGGAGATGCAGGCGGTCAGGCCCACGGCGCGGCCGGCGGACAGGTCGGTGCCGGTGAGCACGATGCACCCGGCAATGCCCAGAGCGGCAGGCAGATACGCCGCGGTCTGGGACAGAATATTGATCAGGGACGCAGCCTTGACAAAGTTGTTGTTTTTGACGGCGATGTAGATTACGGCGACGATCATAATGATGATCAGGGCGTTGTTCAGGATCAAATCGCCCACCCGCTTTGCAGTCCAAGGCTCCTGACTGCGGGCTTTTTTCTCCAGCACTTTGGATTCGTTACTCATGGTAGTCTCCTCTCTCCTTACACGTATTTGGCAGCCAGCGTCAGGATCTCCTCCTGACTGGTGCAGCGGGCATCCACCTCACCGGCCAAACGGCCGCCGGACATGACCAGAATCCGGTCACAGACGCCCAGCAGTTCCGGCATTTCAGAGGACACCATGATGATGCCTTTGCCCTCTTTCGCCAGATCGATCATCAGCTGATAAATCTCATATTTGGCACCCACGTCAATGCCGCGGGTGGGTTCGTCCAGCAGCAGTACCTCAGGCTTGGTCAGCAGCCACCGTCCGATGATGACTTTTTGCTGGTTGCCGCCGGAGAGGGAACGGATCTGCGTGGACTGGCTGGGGGTCTTGATATGCATGGCCTGAATCGCCCAGTCGGTGTCCTCCTTCATCTTCTTGTCGCTCAGGCAGATACCGCCCATCAGGTAGCTCTTCAAGTTGGAAATGACCGTGTTGTCCCTGATGCTGCGGATGCCGAAGATGCCGGTGGCACGGCGCTCCTCCGTCAGCAGGGCAAACCCGTTTTTAATGGCCTCCCGCGGCGTTTTGTTCCGGATCTCTTTTCCATGGAGCCGGATGGTCCCGCTCTCCTTGGTCATTGCGCCAAACAGGTTTTCCAGCACCTCGGTCCGGCCGGAGCCGTCCAGACCCGCAATGCCAAGGATCTCGCCCTTGCGCAACTGGAAGCTCGCGTCCTTCAGGCGGGTATATTTTCCCGCCAGATGCTCCACTTCCAGAATCACATCGCCGGGCACGTTATCTTTCCGGGGGAACCGGTTGGTCAATTCACGGCCTACCATCAACCGGATGATCTCCTCCATGGTCAGCTGGCTGGCCGGCCGGGTGGCCACCCATTGTCCATCCCGCATGATGGTAACATCGTCACTGATGCGGAGGATCTCTTCCATTTTATGAGAGATGTAAATGATACCGCAGCCGCGATCCCGCAGCATGTTGATGATCCGGAACAGGTGCTCCACCTCTGTCTCCGTCAGAGAAGAGGTCGGCTCGTCAAATACGATGATCTTGGAGTGGTAGGAAACAGCCTTGGCGATCTCCACCATCTGCCGCTGGGAAACAGGCATGGCAGACATGATGGTCTTTGGATCCACATGGACATCCAGTTCTTCGAAAATCTCTCTGGTGCGCTTGCGCATTTCCGCCTCGCTGACCATCAGACCTCCCACCTTGGGGTAGCGCCCCAGCCAGAGGTTGTCCATCACGCTGCGGGTCAGCGCCTGATTCAATTCCTGATGCACCATGGCCACGCCGTTTTCAAGCGCCTCCTTGGAGCTTTTGAAATTGACTTCCTTTCCGTCCAGAACGATGGTGCCGCTGTCTTTGGCATAAATACCGAACAGGCACTTCATCAATGTAGACTTGCCCGCGCCGTTTTCACCCATCAGTGCGTGGACGGTCCCCGGCCGGACCGTAAGGGAAACTCCGTCCAGTGCCTTGACGCCGGGAAATTCCTTCGTGATATTCCGCATTTCCAGCAATGCCGGCTGCGCCATATGCGTCTTCCTCCTTTGATATTCTCTTACGCGGAGCTTCTGCCTCAGATCTACCGTCCGGTAGATCTCAAGCTGAGGCTCCACTGCGGGACTGAAAGCGGTTCGGATCCGAACCGCTTGCTCTGCAAAAGCGGGGCTGTCGTGATCGACAGCCCCGCTCATCACATAGATGATCCAGCTGGGGCGAACGCCTTTTGTCTGGCTTATTCGCCGGTGTAGGTACCGTAGGGAACGCGGACCTTTGCAACCTTCATGCTGCCGTCTTCGTTCTTATCAACGTTATAGCCGCCAGCCTCGTCGATGCCGGTCATCAGGTCAGCGCCGCCATCCACGTTGCCCACCAGAGCCAGAATGGTGTCCGCCATACCCTCGGCATCCTGCTTGATGGTACCGGTCATCTTGCCCTCGTTGATCAGCTGCTTGGCAGAATCGGTGGCGTCCACGCCGAAGACGGGGATGGTGGTGGACTGCAGCTCGCCCTTGTCATTATAGCCCAGATTGTAGCCAGCGCCCTGCAGAGCAGAGATGGCGCCCTCGGCCATGCCGTCGTTGTTGCAGATGATCAGCTCGACCATGTTGCCGTTGGCCTCGGAGTATTCAGGCAGGATGGTGGCCATGTAGTCGTTGGCAGCCTGTGCAGACCAGTTGCCGGTCTGATCGACCAGATACTTGTCAGCGGCAGAGGCGTTGTAGTAAGCCAGCTCGGGCTTGCCGCCCTCGGTCAGCACAGCGTTGGCGTCCTCCACGCCGAACTGGGTGCGGGCCTCAGCCTCAGCATTGCCCTCCTGACCCTTGAACATCACATAGGAAATGGTGCCGTCGCCGTTGAGGTCCACAGCATCATAGTTCTCCATCAGGTAGTCGCCGATCATTTTGCCCTGCAGGTGGCCGGCCTCGGGAGCGTCGGTACCAACGAAGGCGCACTTGTCATAGCTGTTGACCACATCGTCAGAAACCTCGCGGTTAAAGAAGATGATGGGGATACCGGCAGTCTTGGCAGCTTCCACGGCGTTCTGAGCGGCATCGGGAGAGGAAGTCTCCACAATGTTGACGATCAGCAGGTTGGCGCCGTTGGAGATGGCGGTGTTGATCTGATCGGTCTGCTGGGCCTGATTGCCGCCGCCGTCATAGTTGTTGGGCTCGATGCCCATGGCGGCAAATCTCTCGTCCATGGCATTGCGCACGCTGGAGATGTAAATGTCGGAATAGTTATAGTAGAAGACCGCCACGTTCAGTTCAGAGGCAGCAGGCTGCTCCGTCTGGGGGGCGTCGGTTTCAGGAGCGGGTTCTTCTTTCTTACCGCCGCAGCCGGCCAGCAGGCTCAGCATCATAACGGCAGTCAGGATGAGTGCAAGTTTCTTCTTCATCATAGTTCCTCCTTTAAATATGGTCAGGGCGGAGCTTCTTCCCCGCGCCCGCGACTTGTCCTTATTTTACAGGTTCCTTTTTGAAAAAACGATAGAAAATTCTTCGCTCATGCAGGAAAAAACTTTTCTCTTCTGCAAAATCTCCGGAACGGCATCCGCCTTCAGCCGCTCTCCTCCGTTTTTCGCCCGCTGTCTGCACCGTTTCTTCCTTTTATTGCATTTATTTTTTAAAAAATTGAATCTTTTGAATTCATTCAAGCAACGAGGGCGGCTCTGCAAAAGAACCGCCCTCGTTGTTTCTTTTTCCTTCAGAACATCAAAAGCGGATCCTGTTCACTCTTGATGTTCGCAATGATGACAGCCGCTGCAGCAGCCGCAGTTCCCGCTGCAATGTCCGCCTGCCCGGCGCGTTTTCCACAAAGAGCGGACTGCAAGCGCCACTACAGCCGCCAGAATTGTCAAAACGATCCCGTTTCCAATCCAATTACCCATTTCGTTCCTCCTTCATTTCACAGCGGCAGCCGCCACCGCCGTCAGATCACGCCGTTCCTCCTCGCCCTGATACCCCTTACGCAGCAGCAGATACAACATTCCGGCCAAAGCGGCAGCAGCAATCACGGTCCACGGTCCAAAGACTGTCTCACCGGTGACAAGGCCGCCCAGCTGGTAAACGATCATGGACACTACATAGGCAAAGCCGCACATATAGCCGATTGCACCCAGCGTCCATTTCCAATTGTTCATCTCCCGCTTGATGGCGCCCATCGCTGCGAAGCACGGCGCACACAACAGATTAAAAATCATAAAACTGTAAGCATTCAGTCCGGTAAAGGCGGCGGCAATGGCCGGATAAAGCCCCGAGGCATCCTCCATCAAATCAGCCTCTCCGGCATACTGGAACGCGATTCCAAAGAAATTGACCACTTCTTCCTTGGCGATCAGGCCGGTGATGGTGGCGCAGGTCAGCTTCCACGCATGTTCCCCTACCCAGCCAAGCGGATAGAAGATCCATGCAACAGCGCTGCCCGCTGCAGCCAGCAAAGAGGCATTTTGATCCTCTACCGCCTGAAATACGCCGTTCACAAACCCGTAATTCATCAAGAACCACAACACGATGGTGGAGAGAAGGATCACCGTGCCCGCCCGCTTGATAAAGGACCAGCCCCGTTCCCAAGTGGCTCTGAGCACATTGCCCATAGATGGGCCGTGATACGCGGGCAGCTCCATGACAAACGGCGCCGGCTCCCCTGCAAACAGTCTGCATTTTTTCAGCATGACGCCGGAGATCACCACAGCCGCGATTCCGATGAAAAAGGCGGAAACCGCGATCAGGGCGGAACCACCGAACACAGCACCGGCAAAAAGGCCGATGATCGGCATTTTCGCGCCGCAGGGAATAAATCCGGTGGTCATAATGGTCATTTTCCGGTCACGGTCCTGCTCAATGGTCCGGGATGCCATGATCCCCGGCACACCGCAGCCGGTGGCGACCAGCATGGGGATAAAGCTCTTTCCGGACAGTCCGAAACGGCGGAAGATCCGGTCCATGATGAAGGCCACTCTCGCCATATAGCCCACATCCTCCAGAATGGACAGCAGGAAAAACAGCACCAGAATCTGCGGCACAAAGCCCAGCACCGCGCCTACACCGGCTACAATACCATCCATAACCAATCCATACAGCCAGCCGGAAACGCCCAGCGTGGTCAGGACCCTGTCAAAGAAGCCCGGAACGATCTCACCGAACAGCACATCGTTGGCCCAGTCGGTGCCGAAGGTGCCGATGCCGATCCCTCCGTCTGCCACAGAGGTCCCCATGGCAATGGCATACATCAAAAACATGATACCGGCAAAAACGGGCAGCGCCAGAATCCGGTTGGTCACGATCCGGTCGATCCGGTCAGAGAGGGTCAGGCTGCCGTGAGCCGCCCTCCTTTTCACCGCCTTTTCCGTCACCGCACTGATATAGGCATAGCGCTGATTGGTGATGATGCTCTCGGCGTCATCGTCCAGCTCCCGCTCGCAGTCAGCGATGTGTTCCTCCAGATGCGCCACCAGCGGCTCGTCCAGCTTCAGGTCCTCCAGCACCTTCGCATCCCGCTCAAAAAGTTTGATGGCGTACCAGCGGAGGGATCCTTCGCTCACCTTCTCCTGAATGGATTCTTCAATGTGCGCCAATGCATGCTCCACACTACCGGTAAACACATGGGGCAGCTCACCGGCCTGATGGTTCCGCGCCAGCGCCACTGCCTTTTCCGCCGCTTCCATTCCTCCTTCTCCCTTCAGGGCGGACATCTCAACGACTTCACAGCCCAGCGCCTGTCCCAGTGCGGCGATGTCAATGCTGTCGCCGTTCTTCCGGACCAGATCGATCATATTGACCGCTACCACCACGGGAATCCCCAGCTCGATCAGCTGTGTGGTAAGGTACAGGTTTCTCTCGATGTTGGTACCATCCACAATATTCAAAACGGCGTCTGGTCTTTCATGTACCAGATAGCTTCTGGCCACCACCTCCTCCAGCGTATAGGGGGACAGGGAATAGATCCCGGGCAGATCCTGAATGACCACTTCCTTGTGTCCCTTCAGTCTTCCTTCTTTCTTTTCCACCGTGACACCGGGCCAGTTCCCCACATACTGGTTGGATCCGGTCAGGGCATTGAACAGCGTTGTCTTTCCGCAGTTGGGATTGCCTGCCAGTGCAATTTTCAGCTCCATCATTTGCTCCTCTCGTTAGTTAGGACTAACTTCATGTTCAAAAAATCGGCGGTCTCACACCGCCCTCGCTTATCGAACCTCAATGGTCTCCGCATCTGCTTTTCGCAGGCTTAATTCGTAGCCGCGCACATTCAGTTCCATTGGATCACCCAGCGGCGCCACCTTGCGCACGAAAATCTCCACACCTCTGGTGATTCCCATATCCATGATCCGCCGCTTCACAGGCCCCTCGCCGTGGAGCTTCACCACCGTTGCCGTTTCACCCACGCGTATTTCTCTTAACGTTTTCATCAGTCTCCTCCTTTTTCTATCTGTACCGGTCAAACCATAATACGGTTTGCCATACTCCGATCCAATGCCACCCGGCTGTTCCGGATCTGCACGATCAGGTTCCCACCGATCTCGTTGATCACCGTCACACTGCTGTTTACCACAAATCCCAGCTCTGCCAAGTGCCGCCGCACCTCATCTTTCCCTGTGATCCTGCAAACGGTGGCGGTTTCTCCCGATTTCATCATGGTCAACGGCATCATCTTCCGCTCCTTCCGCCGCATAGTTAGTATTAACTAACTATCAGCCAAATTTTTAAGGTTAGCTTCAACTAACCTCGAAATCGTTTTTAGTTTAGCACCGGAATCCACGAATGTCAAGTCTTGGTTATAACAATCTTGCAATTTCAGTTAGTTTGTGTTAACTTAAATATATCTCTACCCACACAAGGAGGATTCCTTTATGAATATCCACGAATCCGCAGAAGATTATTTGGAGTGTATCCTCATGCTTCAGAAGAAAAACGGCATGGTTCGTTCCATTGATATTGTCCGGGAGCTGGATTACTCCAAGCCAAGCGTCAGCGTTGCCATGAAGCGGCTGCGGGAAAACGGTTATATCGAGATGGATTCTGATGGCTTTATCTCTCTGCTCCCTCAAGGCGAGGCGATTGCCTCCAAAATATACGCCCGCCACCAGCTGCTGACAGAATATCTGGTACAGTTGGGCGTTTCTCCGGATGTGGCGGCGGAAGATGCCTGCAAAATCGAACACGACCTCAGCGGTGAAAGCTATGAACGGATCAAGGAGGTCACACTTCGCAACCGGAAGGAAGCATCCGAAAGCTGACCAAGGCACCTGTACAGAATCATCGGGACCGGACGGGATCGTTTCTGAAAACCATCCCGCCGTCCCGCTTGTTTTCTAAGGTCATTTTCCCAAAATCCCCCGGCAGTTCTCCGCATCGATCCCAGACAAACCTGCAAAATCATCCGCAAAACACGCAAACATAAACGCCTCCTCCCGTATCATTTCTCTTGACAGCGTCCATGTGATATGGTATCTTCTTCCCATCCTTTCCAGAAAGTTCCCCGTTCTAATCTGCCCCGCGCGGGGCAAATATTTGCGCCAGTAGTTAGTTATAACTAACTACTGTAAAAAAGGAGGCACCCAATGTATCGGTGTTTTGAATCTCTTCTGGTAGAACAATGCGCACCCACACTGGCCGGCATTAAGCCAGCCAGTCTGTTCCGCTGCGGAGCAGACTCCGATCAGCACACACGCCAGACGGCGGAACACTGGGATCATGTTCTGACTCCCTTCGGCATCCGTGTTTACGTTCTAAAAGAATGCCCCTGTACGGGGGACTGCATGATCTATGTCTATCGGCCTGACCTCGTTGCAGAGCTGTTATCTAACGAAAGTCTGATCGGATTTTTGAAGATCTGCGGATACCGGACGGGGCCGGTTCCTCACATGCTGGATCAGCTCTCGTTCAGGTTCTGTCAGGGCGGGGAGTATCCGCATGAAATCGGCCTGTTCTTGGGCTATCCTCTATCGGATGTAAAGGGCTTTATTGAAAACAAGGGGTGGAACTATACCTGCTGCGGGTATTGGAAAGTTTATGGTGATCCGGAAAAAGCACAATCTTACTTCGATCTTTGCCGGCAGTGCACTTCCCGGTACTGCGCGTTGTACGCCAGCGGCCGCACACTACTTGAACTGGCAGCGGGATAAAGGAAGACGTCAGTCCCCCCTTGTCTCCTCATGGCAGCCGGCACAAGCAGCGCACCGCTTTCCCGCAGCAGACAAAATCCTGTGTAATGTGCAAAAAGAGGAGACCGGTCACCCGATCTCCTCTTGAAAGGTACAAGCTCTGGTATTGAATCAGCCGAAGTAACGGGCCAACAGACCGGCGAAAGCCTTGCCGTGGCGAGCCTCGTCGCGGGCCATCTCATGCACGGTGTCGTGGATGGCGTCCAGATTGTACTTCTTTGCCAGCTTCGCCAGCTCAAACTTGCCGGCGGTAGCGCCGTTCTCGGCCTCGACACGCATCTCCAGATTCTTCTTGGTGGAGTCGGTCAGCACATCACCCAGCAGCTCTGCGAACTTGGCAGCATGCTCAGCCTCTTCTAGAGCAGCACGGCGCCAGTACTCGCCGATCTCGGGATAGCCCTCACGATGGGCCACACGAGCCATTGCCAGATACATACCGACCTCAGTGCACTCGCCCATGAAGTTGGCGTTCAGACCATCAATGATCTCCTTCTGAGCCTCCTCGGGCACATCGGCGCCGAAGGACTTGCCAACACCCAGAACATGCTCGGCAGCCCAGCTCATCTCGCCCTTCTGCTCAGTGAACTTGGAGGCGGGAACACCGCACTGGGGGCACTTCTCGGGGGGATTCTCGCCCTCGAACACATAACCGCAAACCTGACAAACCCACTTCTTCATAATCAGTTCCTCCTTAAATTTATACTTTATATGATCTTGATTGTTATTTGTCTTCCCCCTTGGGATGGTATGAGTATATCAGGATATTCTGATATATACCAGTTGCTTATGCAACAATTTATAGAATTTATTTTCTTTTTACAATTCTTCCCCGATTCGGGGCTTTTTGGCAAACCGCCAGAGATAGCAAAATCTCCGGCGGTTTTATGCAGCAGTTCTTCGTTGGGTTCAGGAACCAAATCCGTTTATTCCTTTTCCGCCAATGCCTTGGCCTCGGCGATCGCCTTTTCCTGAGCCGCGGGGGGGCAATCCTCATAGCGAATAAAGTGGAAGGTAAAGCTGCCGCGGGACTGGGTCATTGCCCGCAGATCAATGGCATAGCTGCCCATCTCAGCCATGGGGACTTCAGCCGTGATGATCTGGTCACCGTCACCGGTGGGGTCCATTCCCATCACGCGGCCGCGGCGCTTGTTCAGATCGCCGATGACGTCGCCCATATAGCTGTCGGGCACCGTGACCTTCAACTCACCCACAGGCTCCAGCAGTACGGGGTTTGCCTCGGGCAAAGCGGCTTTATAGGCCAGCTGTGCGGCTGTTTTGAAAGCGATTTCAGAAGAGTCCACGGGATGGTAGGATCCATCATACAAAACCGCCTTCAGATTCACCACAGGATATCCGGCCAAAGGTCCGTGTACGCAGGCCTCCCGCAGCCCCTTTTCCACAGCGGGGAAGAAGTTCTTGGGCACAGAGCCGCCGAACACTTCCTCAGCAAACATCATCTCGTCCTGTTCCATCTGCGGCTCAAAGCGGATCCACACATCGCCAAACTGCCCGCTGCCGCCGGTCTGCTTCTTGTGCCGTCCCTGCTTCTGCACCGTTTTGCGGATCTTTTCCCGATAAGCGACACGGGTGGGCTTCAGTTCAGCCTCCACATTGAAGCGGGTCTTCAGCTTGCTGACCAGCACATCCAGCTGCATATCGCCGGCGCCGGAGAGCACCATCTGGTGGGTCTCCGCATTGTTGACCACCGAGAAGGAGGGATCTTCTTCATTCAGACGGCTCAAGCCCTGAGCGATCTTATCCTCCTGTCCGCGGGTCTTGGGCACGATGGCAACGGAATAGCAGGGCTCTGCAAAGGGCAGCTGCTTCAATGCCACCACTTTTCGGGGGTCGCACAGCGTATCGCCGGTCTTGACCTTATCCATCTTGGCGATCACGCCGATATCACCGCAGGCCAGCTCCTTGACTTCTGTCGTCTTCTTGCCCCGCATGATATACAGCCGGCCCAGCTTCTCCGTGTTGCCGGTGCGGGCATTCACCATGGCCATATCCGGCGTGATGGAGCCGGAGAGGACCTTGACAAAGGAGAACTTTCCATACTGGTCGGAAACCGTCTTAAAGACAAAGGCAGTGGGAACGCCGCCGGGAGAAACCACGAATTCCTCGGTCTCGCCGTCGGCCTTGGTTGCCTTGTGATAATTTCCCTCCATGGGATTGGGCAGCAGATCCACGATGTGGTCCATCAGCATCAGGCTGCCCATGCAGTTGACGGCGCTGCCGCACAGCACGGGGAACATGCTCAGCTCCCGGACGCCCTGACGCAGACCCTGAATCATCTCGGCATATGTAAAGTCCTCACCGCTGAAGAACTTGTCCATGAATTCCTCGCTGGTCTCTGCCACCGATTCCTTCAAGGCGTCATTAAACTCTGTAATCACGGCCTCCTTATCGGCGGGGACCTCGATTTCCACCCGCTTCAGATCCTGCATCTCATAGGCGCGCTTGTTCAGCACGTCGATGAGTCCGGTGACCTTCTTGTTCTCATCCCAGATGGGAACCACCAGCGGCGCGATCTTATTACCGTATTTGGCGCGCAGCGCTTCAAAGGTCTCGTTGTAATCGCTGTTGTCCTCATCGGTTTTGGAGATATAAAGGAAGCGGGGCATATTCCGCTCCTCGCAGTATTTCCAAGCTTTCTCCAGACCCACGGAAATTCCGTCCTTGGCGGAGCAAACGATGATGGCTGCGTCCGCGGCCCGCAAAGCTTCCACCACTTCTCCGGAAAAGTCAAATGCGCCCGGGGTGTCCAGTACATTGATGCGGCAGCCCTTATATTCCAGCGGTGCCACAGCGGCAGACAGAGAGATCTGCCGTTTGGTTTCCTCAGGATCATAATCGCAAACGGTATTGCCGTCCGCAACACGGCCCATACGGTCAATGGCACCGGTCATATAAAGCAGGCTCTCCGCCAGCGCGGTCTTGCCGTTGCCGCTGTGTCCCAGCAGGCAGACGTTGCGGATGTTCTGTACTGAATAGCTCATTGTTTCATTCCACTCCTTATTTGATACTGGAACACGGCCGAAGCCGTGATAAGGAATTGACGGATGTCAAAAGTCCTAATGTAGAAAGTATACAACATTTCACCAATCAATACAACACAAATTTTGGCAGGTTCTACATTTTGGGCAGGAGAGAGAAAATTGCGGCGAATTTTTGACAGGTCTCCAAAAAACGATGGAACCGCAATCCGGAGCATCCGGATTGCCTCCCGTCCCATAGCCCCCCTTCTCTTTGGAGCGATATCATGAAAAGTAATAGTAACCTGAATAAATTCCATTGACCAGCTTCCAAAAATGCTCTTCCCTTTTTCGGGGAATCGTGGTATAGTAGTCATTCAGTAAAAGTAATACCTTTTCCGTATTATGCTTGAAAATAGGGAGGTTCTTCCATGAAAGTCCTGACTGATATTGAGATTGCCCAAGCCTGTCAGATGAAACCCATCACTCAGATTGCCGAGACCGCCGGCGTTCCGCAGGAATATCTGGAGCTGTACGGCAATTACAAAGCGAAGGTGAACTACAATCTGCTGCGGGAACGCAAGGGCCCCGACGGAAAGCTGATTCTGGTAACCGCCATCAATCCCACCCCGGCCGGCGAAGGCAAGACCACCACCACCGTAGGACTGGCTGACGCGATGCGGAAGCTGGGCAAAAACGCGCTCGTCGCCCTGCGGGAGCCTTCTCTCGGGCCCGTGTTCGGCGTCAAGGGCGGCGCTGCCGGCGGCGGTTATGCGCAGGTGGTGCCCATGGAGGACATCAATCTGCATTTCACCGGCGATTTTCACGCCATCGGCGCTGCCAACAACCTGTGCGCCGCTATGCTGGACAACCACATTCAGCAGGGCAACGCGCTGGGTATCGACGTCAAAAAAATCACGTGGAAGCGCTGCGTGGATATGAATGACCGGCAGCTGCGCAATATTGTAGACGGTCTTGGCGGCAGGATGCAGGGCGTTCCCCGTGAGGACGGCTTTGACATTACTGTGGCATCTGAGATCATGGCCGTGCTGTGTCTGGCTGCCGACATCCCCGATTTGAAAGCACGGCTGGGCCGCATGGTGGTCGCCTATACCTATGACGGCAGGCCCGTTACCGCCCATGACCTGAAAGCCGAGGGCGCCATGGCAGCATTGCTGAAAGACGCGCTCAAGCCCAATCTGGTGCAGACACTGGAGGGAACCCCCGCTCTGATTCACGGCGGTCCCTTCGCCAACATCGCCCATGGCTGCAACTCTGTCATGGCTACCAAAATGGCGCTGCGGCTTGCCGATTACGCCATCACAGAAGCCGGCTTCGGCGCGGACCTCGGCGCGGAAAAGTTTTTGGATATCAAATGCCGTCTGGCGGAGCTGAAGCCCAGCGCCGTGGTCGTTGTCGCCACTGTGCGGGCACTGAAAAACCATGGCGGCGTTGCGAAGGCGGATTTGAATACGGAAAATCTGAACGCGCTGGAAAAAGGCCTGCCGAACCTGCTCCAGCACGTGGAAAACATCACCAGAGTCTTTGGCCTGCCCTGCGTGGTTGCCATCAATGCCTTCCCCACCGATACCGCCGCCGAGCTGAAGCTGGTGGAGGACAAATGCCGGGAGCTGGGTGTCAACGTCGCTCTCAGCGAAGTATGGGCCAAGGGCGGGGAAGGCGGTCTGGCTCTGGCGGAGGAAGTCATCCGTCTGTGCGGCCAGCCCAACGACTTCCGCTTTGCTTATGACACGGAAGACTCCATTGAAAAAAAGCTGAACGACATTGCCGTGAATATCTACCATGCAGACGGCGTGGAGCTGACCGCCGGTGCCAGAAAGCAGATGAAAGAGCTGGAGGAGCTGGGATTCGGCAGCCTGCCCATCTGCATGGCCAAGACCCAGTACAGCTTTTCCGATGACGCTGCCAAGCTGGGCGCTCCCAGAAACTTCACCATCACGGTTCGAAACCTGAAGGTTTCCGCAGGAGCCGGTTTTCTGGTGGCTCTGACCGGCGACATTATGACCATGCCCGGTCTCCCCAAGGTTCCCGCAGCCGAAAAAATCGATGTGGACGAAACCGGCCGGATCACCGGCTTGTTCTGATCCCCTCAGTCTGATCCCCTCAGTCTGATCCTAAAACAGCCGCCGAACGGAGCATCCGTTCGGCGGCTGTTTTCGATGCTTACTGTGTTGATTCCGGTCAGGTTTCGGTCTTGGCTGGATTCATCGTAGCATACTCCGCCTGTTTCCCTCCGGTCCCCCGCGATTCCCGCTTGTAGCGGGCATCCGGCCACACACTCCTCCGCATATAAAAAAACGAAGACGCTTTTTGGTGCGTCTCCGGTTTTCCAGCTCTTCCCGCAGGAAAATTTTATATGGTTCCATCCATCTTTTCCACAACAGTCAGGAAATGCAGCTTTGAAACACCCCGATCATTTCATCCACACACTGATCGGCTTCGTCCGGATCCCCTTTAATAACGGCCTTCAAAATCGCAGAATGGGACTCGAAAATTTCCCGATTGATCTGTTGGTGACGCTCCACAGGATAGTTTTGAATAGCCTGAAGAAACGCATCCGTGTTCAATCCAACGATCACATCGTTGATCAGCAGGGCAAGGTCGTTGTGACTGGCTTTTGCCAGTGCGGTATGGAAGGCAATGTCATATTGCTGAAAGCTCTTCGGCGTACAAATATTGGCCTCAGCTGCATCTAAAATCTGCTGCATCGCCCGGATATCTTCCTCCGTCCGGTGGACCGCCGCAAGACGCGCACATCCCCGGTCGTTGATGTGCCGGTATTCTACCAGATCCTCCAGATTGATCGCCCCGATCTCCACCAGCTTCTTCAGCGGCGCCTCAACGGTTTTCAACGAAATGCTCTGTACCACCGCACCGCCGGCGCTGCCTACATTGATTTTCAAAAGGCCGTCCTGCTGGAGCATCCGCAGTGCCTCCCGGACACTGGGGCGACTGCGGCGGAACTGCTCTGCCAGTTCCCGTTCCGAGGGCAAGGTATCCCCCGGACGCAGATCTCCGGAAGCAATTTTTTGATAAATTTGATCATAGATGACTTCAGAAGCGCGCATGGTGGTAGCCGGCTGAAAACACAGGCCAGACGCCTGAGTGTCGCCCATAAAGACCCCTCCGATACACTTTGTTATATATTTGACATTACCATATCATATTCTCTTCCGGCAGTCAAGGAAAAGCACCGCTTAACGGAAAGAGCGTTAACCCTCGGGGATGGCAAATCAGGATTTCACTCCAATTTTCTCCAAAAATACCACCGACACTGATTCAAATAGGCCGTCATACAGCAATACCATCTCCGCGGAAACCTCAAATTCACTCTGCATTCTTACCAAAGTAAATCGATTCGCATTTGTGAAGGGTGTAGAATTATCTCCGGTGTATTGACTTTTTTGCCGGTGTGAGATATATAAAATATTAAATGGTCAAACCATTTTAATTATTTAATTGGCAAGGCTATTGATAAGTTTCGTTTCCACACAAGGCTTCCAGACCCAACCAACGGTTTCCCCTTTGGCAACCGCTTTCGGAAATCTGGAAAAATCAGGAGAAAAGGAGAATTCAGATGAAATACCGGATCCTTGCATTCCTTTTGACCTTGGGACTGTCTGCCGCGGTGCTGGCCGGCTGCGGCAGCCAAAACAGCGATGATGACGGTGCCGTTTACAAGTGGAAAATGGCACTCAATTCCAGTGCAGGCGATAACGCCTATGACACCGGCGCGCTTTTTGCTGAAAAAGTCGAAGAATTGACCAACGGAAAAGTTAAGGTCACCTTGTACGGCGGCGCAAGCCTTGGTTCTACCTCTGAGGTTCTGGAAGGCATGTCCGTCGGCGTGGCAGATGTGATGGTGGAATCCATCGGGACACTCTCCCCCTTCACCCCTCTGGCCAACATCGAAGCCATGCCCTATATGTTCAGCAGCTACGACCATTTTATGGACGTCTGGTACAGCGATCTGGGCGAAGAAATTAAAACCGCCGTGGGCGATGATGCTGATTTCAAGCTCTTGGGAGCTGCTTACCGCGGGCCGCGCATTGTTACCGCCACAAAGGAAATGCGCACCGTTGAGGATTTCAAGGGCTTTAAGCTGCGCGCACCGAATCTGGAAATGTATATCAAGACTTGGAACTGGATGGGTGCCGCGCCCACCCCTCTTGCCATGAATGAAACCTACACCGCTATGCAGCAGCGCACCGTGGAAGGGCAGGAAAACCCCATGGTGGATTCCTTGAATTACGCATTCGACGAGGTGTGCGACTACTGGATCAAGACCAATCATGTGTACGGATGCAACGTCATCATCATGGATAAGAGCTATTTTGAGGAGCTGCCTCCTGACATCCAAAGCGCCGTAGAAGAAGCCGCCGAAGCCGCCAGCCGGGAAATCTCCGCCGCGCAGGCACAGAAAGACGCTGCCGCGGAGGAA
This sequence comes from Dysosmobacter sp., assembly GCA_026169195.1. Lineage (GTDB taxonomy): Bacteria > Bacillota > Clostridia > Oscillospirales > Oscillospiraceae > Oscillibacter. The sequence continues at coordinate 16,307 of JAPFEH010000001.1, forward strand.
CAGCTGATTGCGGAAGGCAAAACCGTAATTGAGGTTGACAACGCTGCGTTTGCCGATTATTTTCGGGATTTTGCCTCCGAAAATTATCCAGAATTTGCAGACTGGGTCCGGCAGATCTCTGAAATGGATCCCGCAAAATAACAGGCAGAATTCCGGCGGGATCTCCGCCATGCTGTTCATCAGAAAGGAGCGAGAAGCTTTATGCTGCGTACATACAGCAGATTTTTAGACATTCTTGAGCGGATTGAAAAACTGATTCTGGCCGTCTCTGTCCCTGTAATGGTGATTCTCATGGTCTATCAGGTCATTCTGCGCTATATCTTTTCCGCCTCCAATTCCTGGAGCGAAGAGCTGATCCGGTACCTGTTCATTTTCAGCACCATGATCGCCGCCTCCATTGCCGTACGCCGCAACAGTCATTTGCAGATCGACATTTTCATCAACCGGCTCTCCGAACGACTGAAAAAAATCTTTACGATTGTATCCACACTGGCCGGTATTGTTTTCCTGTGCATGCTGTTTGTCTATTGTCTGGAGCTGTGCGCACACGCAGCCAAAAACATCTCTCCCGGCGTGGGGATCTCGATGGCAGTTCCCTATGCCTGTATGCCGATGGGCAGCGTACTGATGATCCTGACTTCCGTTGAGGTTGTCTTAAAAAATATCGACGATCTGCGTCATCCGAAGGAGGCGGCAAATTCATGAACATCGGTCTTGTTTTGATCCTGTTGCTGCTGGCACTGGCATTTCTGGGGATCCCCATTTACATTGCTTTGGGTATCGGCACTCTGGTTGCCATGGGTATGGCGGATATTCCGGTACTGGTTCTACCGCAAAAGCTTTTCTCCGGCATGAACTCCTCCTCTTTACTGGCCATTCCCTTTTTCATTCTGGCAGGTAATCTGATGTCCCGCGGCATCACCACCAAGCTGATCGATGTGGCAAACGCCTTCATCGGCCACATCAAGGGTTCCTTGGGTATGGTGACCGTGGTCGCTTCCGGCCTGTTCGGCGCCATCTCCGGTTCCGGCGTTGCCACAGCCTCTGCCATCGGCGGCATCACCATCCCTGCCATGAAGCGGGAAGGCTATCCCGCACCGTTTGCAACAGCGGTATCCTCCATCTCCTCCATTTTAGGGCCGATCATCCCGCCATCCATCACGCTGATCGTCTATGCCTCCATTACCAATGTTTCCGTTTCATCGCTGTTCATCGGCTCCGTCCTGCCGGGAATCCTTCTGATTGCTTCACTGATGCTCTATGTTTTCTGGTACGGAAAAAAGCACGATCTGCCGGCACATGAAAAGCAGCCTGCCAAGGTGGTTTTTCGTACGCTGCGCGGCAGTATCTGGGCGCTTTTGATGCCGGTCATCATTCTGGGCGGAATCTTCGGCGGGATCTTCACTGCCACAGAAGCTGCCGCAGTGGCCGTGGTATACGCTCTGTTTATCAATCTGTTTGTCTATAAAGACACCAAATTCTCCGAGCTGCCGGATGTTTTTGTGGACGCCTCTGTATCTACTGCTACCATTATGCTCATGGTGGGGCTTTCCAAAGCCTCCAGCTATGTGATTGTTGTATCCGGTCTTCCCCAGCTCCTTCTGGACACTTTTACCACCATCACCAGCAGCAAGTTCCTGATTCTCCTGCTGCTGAACATTCTGTTCCTCATCATTGGTATGCTGATGGAGGCCAACGCCGCCATCATTATGATGACGCCGATTCTTTTGCCTCTGCTGACAGCCTTCGGGATCGATCCGCTCTCTTTCGGCATCGTAATGAGCTTCAATCTCTGCATCGGTCTGGTCACCCCGCCGGTGGGGCTGTGCCTTCTGCTGTGCAACCAGATCGGACAGTCCAGTCTGTCGAAATCCCTGCGGGCCATGCTGCCCATGCTGGTGATTTCTCTGATCGTTTTGATGCTGATCACTTACATAGAGCCACTGACTACATTCCTGCCCTCTCTTTTGAGCTGATGCAGCCTGCGGCCCAAATAAGATAAGGAGTGATACATTATGAAAGTCGGTTTTCTTGGAATGGGTGTCATGGGCCTTCCCATGGCAAAGAATCTGTTAAAAAAGTCCAATTGCAGCATTTTGGGCTATGACGTCAAAGACGCGCAGCGGGAATCCTTTGCCGCTGCCGGCGGCACCGTTGCCGAGCCGGAGGAGATCTATCGCTCCTGCGATGTGATCATGCAGATCCTCCCCACACACGCAATCATCCGTGATTCCGTGGAAAAAGCCATTCAGTTCGGGAAGCCGGGCCGCCTGATCGTGGATCTGAGCTCTACCGCTCCCGACATCATTCAAGACTTGTATCAACAGGCAAAAAAAGCAGGGATGTCCCTGCTGGACTCCCCGATCAGCGGAGGAAATCCCATGGCGGCGGCCGGCACGCTGGCCATCATGACCGGCGGCGACCGGGAGGCGTTCGAAGCAGTCAAGCCGCTGCTGGAGTGCATGGGGCACCCCGTATATGTGGGCGGCCCCGGCAGCGGCAGTGTAACCAAGCTGGTGAACAACATGGTGGCCGGTGCCTATCTGGTCGCCATGGCGGAGGGCTATGCCTTTGCCGCCAAGGCCGGCATCGACCTCCAGACAACCTTTGAAGCCACACGCTGCGGTTTTGCGGGCGGCCCTCTCTATGAAAACAAGATCCCCAAGCTCATCCATCGGGATTATGAACCCGGTGCGAGAATCGCCGTGCACCGCAAGGATATTGTAAACGCCAAGCACTATGCCCATTATTTGGGTGTCGATACCCCCATGACGGATGTGGTTCTGCATGTCATGGATTGGATGCAGGATCACGGTCTCATTGATGAAGACCAAATCGCCATGGTCAAGTATTACGAGGAGAAAATGGGCACCACTGCAGGGCACTCCGACTGCGTGTCCGATTAAACAACCTACGCTTTCCCTTCCATGCCCTTCCGCATTTCCTTTTCTCTGGATGCGGAAGGGCTGTTTTTCCTGCAAAAAAGCCGCAAAACTGTCCGTCGGCCACAGCCCGGCAGTTTTGCGGTCTTTTCCGTTATCATGGCCGTTTACAACGTGCCCCGATACCGTCTGCGATACTCTGTCGGAGAGATGCGGGTCATCGCTTTGAACGCCTCCGTAAAATTCCCCTGACTTTCATACCCCACCTGCTCAGCAATCTCCCCGATGCTCCCATCTCCCTGCCGCAGCAGCTCCATGGCGCGCCGGAGGCGGTACTCCTTCATATAAGCCCCGATCGGCTGACTGTATACTGCCTTGAACACAGCCTTCAGCGTCGCCGTATTGATTAGATATCTTCGGGACAGCTCTTCAATGGTGTACCGCTGACGGAGATCGGCAGTCAGCAGATCATGGATCTCCTTGATGGTCTCCACCTGCTTGGAGTGATATTGTCCCAGCTGCTTTTCCTGCTCCGGTACCAATTCCTCCAAAAACAGGATCAGCTCCAGCACCTTGAGTTTATAATAAGGAAGCTGAAGCTGCGGAGAAACGTCATAAAGCGGATCAAAGACATGGGCGATCTCCGGTGTGGCCGGTAATGCCAGAGGTTTCCCACGCAAGCCGAGTTTCTGCGGCAGAGAACGAATCTGAATCCCCGCTTCCTGCAAAAACGGAAGCGGCTCCTGCTCCAATTGCTCCAGATCCAGCGCAATGGTGATCCCTTCATAATGCCCCAGCGGCAGACTCATGGAGGATACCGCACAGCAGTCCATGGTATGGATCCCTAGATCTCCGGGGCCGAGATAGACAGAGGTCCCTCCCCGCATATCCCAGCCGATCCGCCCTTTGCGGCAATGATTGATCTCCAATACCTGAGCGAACGCTTCATGCTCCAGCGCGATCTGTTCGGAAAACAGGCACGTTTGAGACAGTTCAATTCCGGGAAACAGCGCAAAGCGCCGCAGTTTCCCTTTTTCCGTTTCCTCCAGCTGACGTTCCGACGTTTGAAAAGGACTTCTATCCATGGTCATCACCGCTTAGATTCTTCGGGCAGGAGATCTCCAGCATCTCCTCGATCATATGATGCAGCGCCTGTGCCTCAACGGTATCGGCCGCCCGATAATACACTTCCTTCCCGTCCCGCCGGCTGACCAGCAAATGACTGGAACGCAGCAGCCGCAGATGGTGAGATACCGCCGGAGGCGTCATGTCCACCATCGCCGCCAGTTCCGTGCCGCAGACCTCGCAATGGCAAAGCAGCCAGAAAATCCGCAGACGGCTGACGTCACTGAGAAGCTTGAAGAGAACGGAAGCCGTTTGAAACTCCTCCAGCCGCGGGATCCCCTCCGGATGATCTGCGATGGGAGATCCATGTGAAAATTGTGTAACCGGCATGAGCAACCATCCTTTCTTTGGATTTCAGTATACCACGGCTCTCTGCGGTTGGAAACGGTTGTTTTTCATCCGCCTGCATTTTTTCAATCAGAAATATTTTTTCTGTATTCGGAAAGAAAGATGCGAAAGCCGTTGACTTTCTTTTTCATCCTTCGTATAGTATAACCATAAACGATTAAACAAACTTTTAATTGAAAGAAACAGGGAGCTGATCGTATGAAAAAGACTTATGCAATTGAAGTAGATTGTGCCAACTGTGCAAATCTGATGGAATCTGCCGCCAACAAAATCGACGGCGTTCAACATGCGGTGGTCAACTTTATGACTCAGAAGATGATCGTTGAATTTGCAGAAGGCTATGAGCCCGGTACGGTTATGAAAGACGTCCTGCGCGCCTGCAGGAAAGTTGAGCCGGACTGTGAGATCTCGCTGTGAGCGATACGCCCCGGTTGCCTGCCGGCATCGGGGCGCATCTTTCCCCTCTACGATTAAGCATTTATTTAATCGTATCCAACCATATAGAAAGGAGCCATGCACATGAATCGAAAACAGAAAAAAATGCTGGTCCGGATCATCCTGACGGCAATTCTGGTCGCCGCACTGGGCCTGCTGCCTGTTCAAGGTCTGCTCAGGCTGGCGCTGTACCTGTTCACCTATCTGCTGATCGGTTATGACATTCTGCGAAAAGCGGGAAGAGGCATCTGGAACCATCAGGTTTTTGACGAAAATTTCCTGATGTCTGTGGCAACTGCCGGCGTATTTGCACTGGCAATTTTTTCCCGCAGCGGCGATTATACCGAGGCCATTGCGGTCATGCTGTTCTATCAGGTGGGGGAACTGTTCCAGAGCTACGCCGTGGGCAGGAGCCGGAAGAATATCAGCGAGCTCATGGATATCCGTCCGGATTACGCCAATCTCCAGCAAAACGGGACACTGGTGCAGGTAGACCCTGATGAAGTGGCAGTCGGCAGCGTCATTGTGGTCCAGCCCGGCGAGAAGGTCCCTCTGGACGGCGAGGTGATCGAGGGGGATTCCACCCTGAACACCAGTGCGCTCACCGGAGAAAGCCTGCCCCGTGAGATCCGGACCGGCGATCCGGTCATCAGCGGCTGCATCAATCTGACCGGCGTACTGAAAATCCGCACCACCAAAGAGTTCGGAGAATCCACGGTCTCCAAAATTTTAGATCTTGTGGAAAACGCCAGCTCCCGCAAGTCCAAGTCCGAGGATTTCATCTCGAAGTTTGCCAGAATTTATACCCCCGCAGTCTGCTATGCCGCGCTGGCGCTGGCCATCCTGCCCCCTCTGGTTCGTCTGCTGCTTCTGGGTCTGACTCCGGCATGGAACATCTGGGTCTACCGGGCACTCACCTTTCTGGTCATCAGCTGCCCCTGCGCGCTGGTCATCAGCATCCCTTTGAGCTTCTTCGCCGGTATTGGCGGAGCCAGCAAAGAAGGCGTGTTAATCAAAGGCTCCAATTATCTGGAAACCCTGTCCAAAGTCCGATCCGTGGTTTTCGACAAGACCGGAACCCTTACCCGTGGCGTTTTTGAGGTCAACGCTGTTCACCACAACCAAATGAGTCCGGAGCAGCTGCTGGAGTATGCCGCTCTGGCGGAAAGCGCTTCCTCCCATCCGATCAGCAAAAGTCTCCAGCGGGCTTATGGCCGCGAGATCGACCGCAGCCGTGTCACTGATATTCAGGAAATCAGCGGTTATGGCGTCACCGCCAAGGTGGACGGCGCGGAAGTCGCTGCCGGAAATGACAAGCTGATGCGTCGCCTGAACATCGAGCCGATTCCCTGTCATCAGCCCGGAACCATCGTTCATATGGCAGTAGGCGGAGTCTATGCAGGTCACATTGTGATCTCCGACACCGTGAAAGAACACTCCAAAGCGGCGATTCAGTCGCTCAAGCGTGCCGGTATCAAGCAAACCGTCATCCTTACCGGCGATGCAGCGCATGCGGCAGAAGCCGTGGCTGCGGAGCTGGGCGTAGATCAGGTATACAGCGAACTGCTGCCTGCCGATAAAGTCACCAGATTGGAAGCACTGCTGGAACACACAGGTTCCAACGAAAAGCTGGCCTTTGTGGGAGACGGCATCAATGACGCGCCCATGCTTTCCCGCGCCGATATCGGCATTGCCATGGGGGCGATGGGTTCCGATGCCGCCATTGAAGCCGCCGACGTCGTGCTGATGGATGATGACCCTCTGAAAATTGCAAAGGCCATCAGGATCTCCAGAAAGTGTCTCCGCATTGTTTATCAGAACATTGGGTTTGCCCTGACCATAAAGTTTGTCTGTCTGGCTTTGGGCGCCGCCGGATTTGCCAATATGTGGCTGGCGATTTTTGCGGATGTCGGCGTGACCGTGCTGGCTGTTCTCAACGCCATGCGCGCCCTCTTTGTCCACAGATTGTAAATCCTCCTGCTTCTCTCCGGCGTCAGAGGCAGAAAGATATCCGCCCGTCTCAGTGAAGCTCCCGGAAAATCTGTTTCCGGGAGCTTTCACACCGTTCTTCCAGATAGAAATTTCAGATAGAAGTCCGCAGTATTTTTGTGAATATGCGAAAAATTCCCATACATTTTATACGAAATGAACAAAAATTCATTTCTATTATTATAAAATTCACAATTGAAAACTATATGCCGTTATGTTACATTTAATCTATAAGTTGTTAACTTTTCGTTAATATCCTCCATATTCCGCTGTGTGCTCCCGATACATGAATATGGAGACTGTCTATCACAACAGTTTTCAATATTTCTAAAAAGCATGTAGACCTGAAGGAATCCGATGTTGTGGTGCTCTATTCAGAGCGCTCTTTGTTTTTTGAAATTCGTGCACGAGCACGGAATTGATTCCGCAAAACCGCAGTTTAACCTTCGGACAATAAGCTGCCCGCAGCACATTTTCTATGTCGCTTTCAAATCGGCTGTCATTTTCCGTCCACTCAATTTGTGCGCAGTCTCTCCGTTTGATCCCGGCGGGAACATCCGCTGAATCAATATCGATTTCTGTTAGAAGTCAATATTTATTACAGACCGAATGGTTGAAAGGAGGAAGGTTTTATGAAAAAAGCGATTCGAAGCACCAATGATCTTTTGTTGGCTGGATTGATGGGATGTATCTCCCTTTTTCTGCTGCTCCACAAGGGGATCATTACCGGTGTGGAAAACGGACTTGGTGGATATTGGGCGCAGGCCAGTTCTTACATCCGCCTGCTGGCAAGTGTGCTGCTGGGTCTTTCTGTCCTTCAGTTGATCTTCGCCATCAATTTTAAAAGTGCCGGAGAACACAAAGGCCTGTCGATTCCTGTTTCTAAGGAAGTCATCATTACGGCGGTTTCTCTTGTGCTTTATGCGCTGCTTTTGCCGATCCTGACATTTTTTCCCTGCACGCTGGCACTGAATGTGATCCTGTGCGGTACCTATGCTATGAAGGAAAATGAAGGCAATCCTGATTGCAAAGGCAAGCTGCCTAAGAAGCAGCTGATTTCTATTGTGATCTATTCTGTGGTTTTAACCATCATCTTGTGGCTGCTCTTTACAGAATTGCTCAATTGCGTTCTCCCCTGATCGGGATTCTTTTAACAGAAACATCAATTTTGCAAAGGAGAATAAACACATGAAAAAAGTACTGTCTCTGGTTCTGGCTGCTCTGACTCTGGCAGCGCTTCTCACCGGCTGCGGTGACAAGAAGAGCGAAGGCAACGGTGCCGACGCTGCCGCATATCCCACCAAAGATGTGCAGATCATCATTCCTTATGCCCCCGGCGGCGGCTCTGACAATCTGGTCCGCGGCATGATGAAGTATCTCGACCTCGGCGCTACCACCGTTGCCATCAACGTGGACGGCGCTGCCGGTTACATCGGCGCCCTGCAGGGCTTCAACAGCAGCAATGACGGCTATACGATCATGACGCACAACGAGATGGACCTGATCTCCTACTCCATGAGCGGTCAGTCCGAAGTTGAGCTCTTCAAGGATCTGGAGTACATCTGCGATGTCGTTACCGACTACAACCTCCTGTGCACCAGCCCAGCTACCGGCTGGACCACTGCTCAGGAAGCCATTGATTACATCAATGCAAATCCCGGAACCGTGACCGTGGGCTGCACCGGCTCCAACAACGTCAACTATGGCACTACTATGGAGCTGCTCAAGGCCATGGGTATCTATGACAAGGTCACCATCGTTCCTTATGACGGCGGCGCTGCCAGTGAAACCGCTCTGCAGGGCGGCCACATCCAGCTGGAGGTCAACTCTCTGGCCGATACCTCTTCCTACATTGCCGCCGGCACGAATGTTCCCCTGCTGATCTGCAACCCCGAGCGCATTGACGCTTATCCCGATCTGCCCTGCACCGTGGAAGCCGGTTATGACGTGACCTACGGCAAGCCCCGCGGCTTCTTCGCTCCCGCCGGTACCGATCCCGCTGTGCTGGAATACATCTCCGGCAAGATGGAAGAAGTGTGCGGTATGCCGGAATTTCAGGAAGCCATGGCAAACCTCGGCTTTACCGTGGAGTATGTCGATGGCGCTGCTGCCAAGGAGCGTACCATTGCCTGGGCCGAGAGCCTGACTCCTGTCTTTGAGGAAATGGCACAGATCGGTGGCTGATACTACCATTATCTAGAATTTGGTAGAAAGGCAGGATTGACCATTGTCAACTATTATTCTCGGCTTTGAGTACGTTTTCAGTGATCCAATGTGTATCGCTCTGTTATTTCTAGGGGTTTTTGTCGGTATTATTTTCGGCAGCATTCCCGGCCTTACCGCAACACTTGGTGTCACTCTCTTCATTCCGTTTACTTACACAATGTCCCCCATTCAGGGAATGACCACTCTGATCGCGGTTTATGTCGGCGGTATCAGCGGCGGTTTGATTACCGCAACCCTGATCAATATTCCCGGCACACCTTCGTCGATCTACACCTGTTTTGACGGATATCCCATGACCAAAAAGGGAAAGCCTGCAGAAGCACTGGCGATCGGTGTGTTTTGCTCCCTGATCGGCGGCTCATTTTCCGCCTTCGCCCTGATGGGAATTGCTCCGCAGCTGGCCAAGATCTCCTTGAGCTTCGGCAGCTGGGAATATTTCGCAATTGCACTGATGGGTCTTTCCGTTGTGGTCGCCATGTGCTCCAAATCTCTGATCAAGGGCCTGATCGGCGCTGTCATCGGGCTGATTTTGGGTGGCGTTGGCTTGGATGCCATCAGCGGTGTATCCCGTTTGACCTTTGGTTTCTGGCAGCTGCAGGCCGGCATCTCCTCTACCGCTCTGATGATGGGCCTGTTTGCCATCACTGAAGTGTTCAATCAGTCCATGGAGCTCCATAATCCCAGACCAAAGATCGAATTCAAGAAGAGCACTCTGATTCCTCCTCTCCGTGAGATGAAGAGCTGCTGGAAGGCCATCGGCATCGGATGTGTGATCGGCACAGGCATCGGCATTCTGCCCGGTATCGGCCAAAACGCCTCCACGCTGATCTCCTATAATCTGGCCCGCTCTGTCTCCAAAACTCCGGAAGAATTCGGTCACGGCTGTCCGGAAGGCATCAGCGCATCCGAGACCTCTAACAACGCAACAAACGGCGGCGCATTGATTCCTCTGGTCTGTCTGGGTATCCCGGGAGACCTGACCACTTCCGCGATGATCGGCGGTCTGATGATCCACGGTCTCCAGCCCGGTCCCCTGCTGTATAACGAGCATCCCGAGCTGGTAGGCGGCATCATGGTGGCCTACTTCCTCGCCAATGTGGTTATGTACATTCTGGAACTTGGCTTGATGAAGGCCTTTGTCCGTATGGTCAACGTAAAGCTCTCCTATCTGTTCCCGGCTATTGTGGCTTGCTGCGTGCTGGGTGTATATACGTTGAACAACCGTATGTTTGACGTATGGGTCATGATTGTTTTCGGCATCATTGGTTATGTCCTCATTTGTCTGGGGATTGACATGGCGCCGGTAATTCTCGGCTTTATTCTCGGACCCCTGATCGAAAAATATATGCGCATGTCTCTCATTGCTTCCAACGGAAGCTGGGGCGCCATGCTGAACCGTCCTGTTGCTGTCTTCTTTGTCGTAATCGCCCTGCTGTTTGTGGTTGTTCCCGTGGTACGCAGGTGGATCGTGATGTTCAAGAAGTCGAAATAAGGCTCTGAAGGCGTTTTGAAAAAAGCCTTTGCAGGTAGCTTAGGCCGGAGGAATCGCAAAGCAGTTTGCTTTCTCCAACGCCTTTGCTACCTGCTGTTTTTTTAATTGGAGTGACCATGAACCTAAATTATTATGTCCCGCGAGAGTCCTACATCTATCTGCTATCTGAAATGATCCGGAAAAACGATCGTCGTCCCATCCGAATCTTTACTGCTTTTTTAGCAACCATCGGGCAGTTCGGAATTGTACTCGCACTGTGTATCTTCAAACTGGACCGGAGTCAGTGGCCTTTTTTCCTGATCTGGTCCATCCTTCTGGCCGGCTTGACCATCCTTCGCCGCAGTACGGTTTCCTTGCGTGCCAAGGGTACGCTGCAGCGTCTGGAGTATACCGGTCAGCTCTCTCCGGATTACTGGGAGAAGCACCGGCTTAGAGTCCATGATTCGGCGCTGTTCTTAAACTACGGACAGCTGGAATCTACCTGCGCGCTTTCTTCTGTTTCCAGAATCGATGAAATCCACGGCACTTTGTATGTTTATTGCGAAAATGCAGTATTCGATATCATCCCGCAGACAGCCTTTGACAGTTCCGAAGCCATGCATACCTTTGCGCAGCAGCTTCTGCAGCTCGCCCATGAGCAGCATTCCGAACAGGCAGTATGCTCCTCAAAAAACGACACTTCCGAATTTGATTGGGAGATGGATCCAAAAGATTTTCTGAACGGACAATATTTCGCATACAGAACCCTCTATTACCGCTACCGCTTTTTGCGGAAAGCCACATTTCTGCGTCTGGCGGTCAGTGTTTTCGCCGTGGTGAATCTGATTGCGAATCATTCGGCTGTCAACACAATTATCTGTGTATTGCTGCTTCTTTTGGCAAACTTGGAAAACATCTCTATGATTCCGGCAATTTGCAAAAAGCGCATCCGCACAGAAACGGGAAACTGGAAGGGCAGCCAAAAATTCGGGCTTTCCATCGGAGAACACGCCCTGTCCTTCTCTTCCGAGCAGGAACAGGTCAGCATTCCCTTTGACCGGATAAACCTCTGTGAAGAAATTCAACCCTACTTTGTGATCAGCTGGAATCAATTTCCCGCTGTTATCATTCCAAAAGAAAAACTGAACGATGAGCGGGCCGCACACATCATTCGTCAGGTAAAAAGCCGGATGAAACCGGAAGCCCAATCAAGCGGCTCGTAAACCCATCACCAAATCAATTTCGTTTCACAACAAACGACATCATCCATCTGCAAAAGCGTCATCTTTGATTAGGAGGAATTTATCATGGAAACAAATCGTATTCGCTGGGGTGTTCTCGGCTGTTCCGGAATCGGCAAAAACCGTACCATCCCTGCTTTGCTGACCACATCAAATGCGGAACTTTACGCAATCGCAGGCCGGAATGAAGAAAAGCTGAACGCCTATGCAAAGCCTTTCGCCCCCAAAAAGCTCTACACGGATTATCAGGCCCTGCTGGATGACGAAAATGTAGACGCTGTATATCTCCCCCTGCCGAACGGGCTGCATATGGAATGGGCCATCAAAGCCGCCGAAGCAGGAAAGCACATTCTCTGCGAAAAGCCCCTCGCCATGAACGAAGAGCAGGTACGGAACATGTTCGCTGCCGCCAAAGCCAATCATGTCCTGCTGGAAGAGGCTTATGCATACCGTCACGCGCAGTTGGCACAGCGGGTCAAAGAAATCATCGACAGCGGTGAAATCGGCCGGATCCGCTATCTGGAATCCAAGCACTCCACCTTTGATACCAACCGGGAAGGAATCCGCTATCAAAAGGGCGCGGGCGGCGGCGCAGTTTATGATGTCACCTGCTACAATGTGAGTCTTGCTTCTTATCTTTTTGGTAAGGATCCCGTTGAAATCCACGTTTCCTGCGGCTTTGATGAGAAAACCGGCGTAGATATCTCCGATGCTGTCCTGCTGCGCTATGAAAACAGCGGCGTCGCCTCCCTCTATGCAGGGCTGGACGCCTATCCCCGCGGCTGCTTCTCCATCATCGGTGACACCGGCCGCATTGATGTGGACCATAAGTTCAACAGCCGCGGTCTCTGCAAAATCAGAGTCGGTAAGAACGCCCGCCCCCAGAATGCTGAATATGTCGATGAGGTCACCACAGAATATACGATCTGGGTGGATGACAACTATTATATGGAATTTGAGCAGTTTGGAAACGCCATTCTGCACGGAACGCCTCTGACTGTGACCGAGGAGGAGTCCTTGCGGACCGCCCGCATCTGTGATGCGATCCAGCGGATCGGCGGAATTTAAGAATTCCGGGCGTTTCCGGACGCAAATCACTATCAGAGCACAAAACAGGTTGTGCATCCAACATTCGCGAGCTGCACATAACACGTCTTTATGGGTTGCTTCTTCACCGTGATGGATAACAGCTAGGATATCAATAGAAATAAGGCAGGCTTTCAATGAAATTATTATCATATTCAGTGGACGGTCAAAAGAAACTCGGTATTTTAAGCGATGACTGCAAAAAAATCGTGGATATTGCTTCCATCGGTCTATGTGCAAACACCATGCAGGAATTGATTCAGGTATTATCTTCCACCGCCTGCGAAACGCTTCTCAAACAGGCGGCCGACGCACCCGACATTTCAATTTCCGCATGTACGATCCTGTCTCCGATCAAGCAGCCCGCTCAGGATATCATCTGTCTGGGTGTCAATTATTATGAGCACCGTGACGAAACAATCGCCTCCGATATTCAATACAGCGCGCAGAGCACCAAACCGGTATATTTCAGCAAGCGCGTCAACGAAACGGTAGATCCTGACGATTATATTGACAGCCATGCCGATCTGGTCGAGGGATTGGATTATGAGGTGGAACTGGCTGTGATTCTGGGAAAAGACGCATATCATGTTCCTCTTGAGCAGGCACAGGATTATGTATTCGGCTATACGATCATGAACGACGTCAGTGCACGGGATCTTCAATCCAACCACCAGCAGTGGTATTTCGGCAAGAGTCTGGACCGCTTCACCCCTCTGGGTCCGTGGATCGTTACAAAGGACGAATTCTCATGGCCCCCTGCGCTGGATTTGCGCTGCTATGTCAACGGCGACTTGCGGCAGCACAATAATACAACGCACATGATTACCGGAATTGCGCAGGCGATCCATCAGCTCTCTTCGGGAATGACGCTCAAAGCGGGGACCATCCTCGCTATGGGAACCCCCTCCGGCGTTGGCATGGCCTTTGATCCTCCCAGATATCTAAAGGCCGGCGATGTGGTCCGCTGTGAAATTGACGGCATTGGATATCTGGAAAATGTCGTTCGCTGACATCAATGCCTGCAAAAACAGGAGCATCCACCGCCCTTCACATTCTCTTTGTCCCCGCTTTCAGATTTTTAACTGAAAGATCGATTCTCATATTCAGAAAGCCCATTGATGGAGGAGATCAACAATGCGTTTTAAAACATTTGGAAATACCGGTTTGCTTGTTTCCGAAATGGCCCTTGGAACCTGGGGAATCGGCGGCGCAGGATGGGATTCTTATACAGATGACTCCCGCTTGAACGCCATTCATGCAGCGCTTGAACAGGGTGTCAACTTGATTGATACCGCACCCGCTTACAATGCAGGCGCAGCTGAACGCTATATTGGAACGGTTTTGAAAGACAGAAACGCACGCAGCTCTGTGTATATTGCCACCAAATGCGGCACGGAATATATCAACGGGGGCTATGTGCGCGACTGCTCCGCGCCTACCATTCTCCGGCAGTGTGAGGAGTCCTTGCGCAACCTTCAAACCGATTATATCGATTTCTATTTGATCCATTGGCCTGATGCCAAGGTTTCTCTGGAAGAGACCATGGATGCGCTGAATACCTTGAAAAAGCAGGGAAAAATTCTCCACATCGGCGTTTCCAATTTTAATCAGCAGCAGATTCTGGAAGCGGAACAGTATGGAAACATCGACGTATGCCAGTTGCAGTATTCTATGGTTTCCCAATCTGCTCAGGTACAGCTGCAATGGGCCGCGGATAGGGGCATGGGAACCATGACCTACGGCTCTTTGGGCGGCGGCATCCTCTCCGGCGCAATTCGCACGCTTGAAACCTACGCAGCGGATGACAGCCGGAACCGGTTCTATCCATACTTCAAAGAGCCGGCCTTCTCAAAAATCATGAAGCTTTTAAGTGTGATGGATCAAATATCCGAAAACCGCAGTCAGGTTCCTCTTTCTCAAATCGCTATCAACTGGGCCGCGCAGAAGCCTTTTGTATCTACTTGTATCGTCGGCTCACAAAGCCGCGCAAAAATTGAGGAAAATGCAGCCGGATTTGACTGGGTTTTGACGGAGGACGAGCTCAAAGCCCTTGATGACGCCATGGCGAATTATTTGGGCAAAGATTTTTGACCTGACCCTGCCGCCGTACTGCACAAGACTTGATGTCCCTCTATTGAAAGACCATCCCTGCATCCGGCCACGGCAATGAACCCCGGTTCGGAACAGGACAAATAAGAACCGGAGAGTGTCCGCCTTTTGCAGTCGCTCTCCGGTTTCAGCAATCTTTTCTCTTGCAGGTCACAAATCCTTCCAAAAGGAAAAAGAGCGCCGGCGGCGCTCTTTTTTTTACAGGTTTTCCTCCAAGACCTTGGAAAAGGCTTGTGCAGGCAGCAGACCGACCTTCCGGTCAAACTCCCGCCCGTTCTTCAAAAACACCACCGTCGGGATGCTCATAACGCCGAACGCGCGAGCCAGCTCCGGTTCCTCGTCCACATTGACCTTGGCTACCAGAGCCTTGCCCTCATACTGCTCCGCCAGCGCTTCCACTGTGGGAGAGAGCATCTTGCAAGGGCCGCACCAGTCTGCCCAGAAATCCACCATTGCCAAGGGGGCCGCTTCCACAGCCGCCTGAAATTCCGTTGTTTTCAAATGCTTGACTGCCATTTCTTTTTCTCCTTTTTTCTGAAAAATCATCCCGCTTTATCGGGATTGTTTTCGTTCCTGCTCTGCCGCGAAGGCCGCCGCACTCTGTCCGGCGATCAGGCCCTCTCCCACAGCCTTGGAGACCTGCAGGGGTCCTCCGGTACAGTCACCTGCTGCAAACACCCCCGGCAGATTCGTGGCCATCCGCCGGTCCACTGTCACGTAGCCGCTCTCCACCGCCAGCTCCGGAAAAAGCTCTGCAGGCGCCATTGTGGGCCGCAGGAGAAAGACGCCTTCCACTTGAACGGTCTCTCCGTCACAGGTCACCTCTTCCACCGTACTTCCGCCGCGGATCACACAATTTTTCGGCCTGTGGAAATAGGTAACACCGCACCCGATGCCGCTGAGAAAATCCGCTTCCTTTTTCGCCGTATCAGTAAACCCCAACACTGCTACCGGACGGTTCCGGTACAGCATTCCATCGCAGGTAGCGCAGTAGCTGACGCCCCGTCCCAAAAATTCCTCCTCACCGAGATATTTTTTCCCGCGGGCAACACCGCCTGCCAAAACCACCGCACGGGCGTTTTCCATATCACTGCCGATGCTCACATACCAGATATCCTCCATACGCATGGCATTGAGCACCTTGCCCTCACGGAAATCCACTCCGGATTCCTCCGCGTGGCGGCGGAACCGCTTCAGCAGCTCCGCACCGGAAAGCGCCGGCATCCCCAAATGGTTGTCCACCTTTTCCGCGCGCCACAGCGGATTTTCCTCCAGCGGATTGCTCACCACCAAAACGCTGCGGCCTCTGGCACGGACATTCACTGCCGCTGACAGGCCCGCAGGGCCGCCGCCAATGACCAGCACATCATAAGACATAGGCCGTTTCCTCCTCTTCCATCAGCGCCGCCATCAATGCCGCCACCTGTCGGGACGATGCCCGGTAATATACCTCATTTCCACTGCGTTCCGCCGTAACCACACCGGCCGCCCGAAGCCGCTGCAAATGCTGGGAGATCCCTGACTGGCTGATCCCCATATGCGCTTCCAGACAGCGAACATTCCGGCATCCGCCGCGCAGCAGGCTGTGGACGATCCGCAGTCTGGCAGGATGCGCCAGCGCCTTCAGCAGCTCTGACCGCTCCTGATAGTCCAAATCATGTTCCATATGCAGCTCCCCTTTCTTTTCATCTGCGATTTCGATATTAGAATATCACGATACTCTAAATACGGAAGTGGCTTTTGCCACAATCGCAAAAATTATCCGGTCCGGTTGCTTTTATTCTCTGAGTTTGATAAACTGAACACAACACAAGAGGAGCCGGCGGGCGATCCCACCGGCCCCTTATTCAAAAAGCGGCGGCGCCATCCCCATCGGGAGCGGACGCTGCGGAGGACTGCTGGTCGGGCGACGCCAAAACCGCCTGCATCATCCTATGCGCCGTCCTGCCGTTCCGCCACCCCGCGCCGGCCCGCCGCGAAACCGACAGAAAGAGGTCTTTGCCATGATCAAGATTGCTCCTTCCATTCTCTCCGCTGACTTTGCCAATCTGGAGCGGGATATCCGGCGTATCGCGGAGGCCGACTATGTCCATGTAGACGTGATGGACGGTGTCTTTGTCCCGAACATCTCCATCGGCATTCCGGTGCTCCAGTCCATCCGAAAGGTAACCGATATGTTTTTGGACGTCCACCTGATGATCGTGGAGCCGATTCGTTATGTGGAACGCTTCTGTGACGCCGGCGCCGACTTGGTGACGGTCCATCTGGAGGCAGATACTCCGGAAAATATCCATGCCGCCATTGATAAGATCCATGCCAAGGGTAAAAAGGCAGGCATCGTTCTCAAGCCTGCCACCCCTGCCGAGGCCACCCTGCCTTATCTGGAAAAGGTGGATCTGATTCTGGTGATGACGGTTGAGCCGGGCTTTGGCGGTCAGAAATTCATGGCGGAGCAAATGCCCAAGGTGGCAGCCCTCCGCCGCCTCATCAACGAAAAAAATCCCGCCTGCGAGCTTGAGGTAGACGGCGGCGTAGCTCCGGATACCTGCCGCACCTGCATTGAAGCCGGAGCCAACGTACTGGTAGCCGGCAGCGCCGTTTACAAGGCCGCCGACATCCCCGCCCGAATCCGGGAACTGCGAGGTTGAGCCATGCAGGAATTAAACACACTTCCCAAACTGCCGCTGGGTCTTTATCCCACTCCTTTTTATAAACTGGAGGCCATCAGTGCAAAGTATGGCCGGAACATCTGGATCAAGCGGGATGACCTGTGCGGTGTGGCACTGGGCGGAAACAAGGTGCGCAAGCTGGAGTACCTGCTGGCAGATGCCCGCGCACAAGGCTGCGACACCGTCTTCACCACCGGCGGCGCGCAATCCAACCATGCCATGCTGACCGCCGCCTGTGCGGCACGGCTGGGAATGCGCTGCATCCTGCTGCTGAAAAAGCGGGGCGTCACAGACCGGCTGGGCAATCTGATTCTGGACGATCTCTACGGCGCAGAAGTCCGCTTCGTGGATACCGACAGCTATGACGATATCTACGCAGAAATGGACCGCCTCAGCGCGGAACTGGCAGCGGAAGGCCGCAAGGCCTGTCAGATCCCCGTGGGCGGTTCTACCCCGCTGGGTTCTCTGGGATATGTCAACTGCGTCTGGGAATGTCTGGAGCAGGCACAGCAGCAAGGCGCCTCCATCGGTCATCTGGTCTCCGCCACCGGCTCCGGCGGTACCACCGCAGGACTCCTGCTGGGCGCCAGACTCTATGCTCCGGACTGGATGGTCACCGGCATGGGCGTGGACGACGATCCCTTTGATAAGATCGTCCCCTCTCTGGCTGCCGATGCTGCCGCACTCCTCAACACGCCGTTTTCCAGAACGCCGGATGATTTCCGCATGGTCTACCACATCGGGCAGGGATATGCCATCCCCAACGCCGAAGACACCCCGTTCATTGAGGAGCTTGCCCGCATGGAGGGGATCCTGCTGGATCCCGTCTACACCGGAAAAGCGTGGAGCGGTATGCTGAAGCTGCTGCAGGACGGCGGTTTTGACCGCCGCGGCGACATCGTCTTTGTCCATACCGGCGGTGCTGCGGCGCTCTTTGCCATGGATCTGGCTTGACCCGCACCCTGTGTACCTTCCCCGTTTCTGCCGGTTTTGATGTTCTCTCGAAAGGAGCACCTCCCCTATGGAACACTTCCCCGCACCTCTTGAAAATCTTGTGGAGCAATTTGCCCGCCTGCCCGGCATCGGCGGAAAATCCGCCCAGCGGCTGGCCTTTTATGTTCTGGGTCTGCCGCTGGAGGACGCCCGTGCCTTTGCCGATGCGATTCTGGATGCCAAGCGCTCCGTAACCTGCTGTCCGGTCTGCCGGAATTTCACCGCCGGCGGCCTTTGCCCCATCTGCGCCTCTCCCAAGCGGGATCACTCTACGATCTGCGTGGTCGCCGACCCCAGAGACGTTGCAGCCATTGAGCGCAGCCGGGAGTACAACGGTCTCTACCACGTACTTCACGGTGTTATCTCCCCCATGAACCATATCGGTCCCGACGATCTGGATATCAAATCTCTGATAGAGCGGGTGGCTGCGGGCGGCATTTCTGAAGTCATCATGGCTACCAATCCGGATACCGAGGGAGAAGCCACCGCCATGTATCTGGCGCGGCTTTTGAAGCCCTTTGACGTCCGGATCACCCGTCTGGCCTATGGCATCCCCGTGGGCGGTCATTTGGAATTTGCGGACGACGCCACGCTGATGCGCGCCTTGGAGGGCCGACGGGATATCTGAAGACACTCTGAAGCAAAAAACGGTTCTGCCGGAATCCTTCCGGCAGAACCGTTTTATTTCTGCTCCCGTCAGCTCCAAAGTCTCTGCGGATCAAACCCGAAGGTCTGCACCAGCTCCACCAAAGGTGACTGCGCCAGATCCTTCGGCGTCACCAGACGGCCCCCATTGCTGTCCAGATCCACACCGAACATCTGATAGGCATACCACACCAAATGCGCACACTGGGTACTGGTGACAGGCGATTCAAACTTATCGGTCAGCAGTCCCGCTGTCAATTGATAAGGCAGCCCCACCAGCCAGCTTTTGGCATAGGACGCTACGCTTTCCCGCAATTCTGTCGGAAGCTTTGGGCGGAGCACCATAAAATTTGCTCTGCTCTCAAACTCCGAAAGAGGTTCCAAGGCACTGTCTGCACCAATGGAAACCGCGTTGATGATCTGCTGTGCGGGTGCATCCACCATCATGGCGGCGTGACCGCAGCGGAACCACGAAAAAAACGCCGATGAGGAAATGATCAGGTCTCCATTGCGCAGCCGCCCGTAGGCTCCTCTTCCGTCAATGGTCTGCGTACTGGTAAACGGTGCAAACAGGTCTGTCTCGACCGTATACTCTTCAAAATAGCGCGTCTGGATCTCTAAAATCCGGTGAATATCATGGGCTTCCAGCAGATCCTCGATCCCCAGATGTGTCAGTCCGGTCTGCGCATATAAAACGGCATAGTCCTCCTGCGTGCGCTCCGCCTTTTGCAGCAGGGGCAGAATATCTACTTTTTCATAATCCGGTGTCCAATGGACCTGCGCATAGGTTTGATGCAGCGCTCCCGCCTGCAAAACCGCCAAGGCTGCCGCCAACGACAATGCGGCGATCAGCAGCGCTGTCCGCAGCCGTTTCCATGCCTGCTTCATGTTACTTGCTTTCATCCTTCCGTCCCGCTTCCGGCATACAGTATTTGAGGCATTTTATCACAGATGACTTGGATGAATCTGAAGAAAACAGCTGTTTTTCTTAAACTTTTTGTAAATCTTCCATATTCAGAAACAGCGGAAATCCATTCTCTCACCAGCCGGCAGGAAGCCGTCAAATCCGGATGGCATAAAAAATCCCATGATGCAGGCTGGTTTCCTGCATCATGGGACTTTTCATGATGGTTTGCTATGTTTGTTCAGCGGGTACTCCGTGAGCCGGCAGTCTCCGCCCTGCTTCAATGTTCCTGCTCGGTCTCCAGCAGATGCTTTCTGGCTTCCACGCCGGACTCTGCCACGTCATATTCCCAGTTCCACGGATCCTTGCGGCAGACACGGTCGGCATAGGGCACGAAAACGGACAGCAGACCGAAGGCCGCCAGCACCCAGCAGTACCACATATAGGGGACGATCTCCACCGGACTGATGGCAATCTGATAGGTGGTCGTTGTCAATGCCGCCGCCATCAGCAGCTGCGCGCCATAGGGGATGATGCCTTGGAACACGCAGGAAAACACGTCCAGCAAGGACGCAGTCCGGCGGGGGTCCACCCGATATTCCCGGCTGATGTCCCGGGCCACATTGCCGCAAAGAATGATGGCCACCGTATTATTGGCTGTGGCGCAGTCTGCCAGGGACACCAGCGCCGCCATGCCCACCTGTGCGGACCGATTGCCCCGCATCATTCCACGCAGACGGGCAATGAGCCACGCAATGCCTCCGTGATGCGCCACCAGCTCGGACAAACCGCCGCAGAACAGCGCCAGGAAAAACACCTCGCTCATACCGGTAAAGCCATTCCAAATGGCCTGTGCATAGGTAAAAATGGTCAGCTCACCGCAAACCATGCCGATGATGCCGGCGGCAAAAATTCCAATGGTCAGCGTCAAAAATACGTTGATGCCGATCACAGCCAGCACCAGCACCAGCAGATACGGCAGCACCTTGATCAGCTCAAAGCTGCGCTGCTCCATCGCCGCCGCAGCCTCAGGCCGGGCTGCAACCAGCAGGATCACCAGCGTCACCACTGCGGCAGGCAGCGCAATGAAGAAATTGACCCGGAACTTGTCCCGCAGCTCGCAGCCCTGCGTCTTGGTGGCTGCAATGGTGGTGTCGGAGATCATAGACAGATTATCGCCAAACATGGCGCCGCCGGCACAGGCGCCCAGCATCATGGGGACACTGAGTCCGCTCTCCGCGGCCAGACCCACGGCAATGGGCACCAAAGAGGTGATGGTGCCCACAGAGGTACCGGTGGCAGTTCCCAAAAATGCGGAGATCACAAACACACCGGCCGTCAGCAGTTCCGCAGGAATCAGAGACAGTCCCAGATTCACCGTGGCGTCCACGCCGCCCATGGTCTTGGCCACCGTGGAAAATGCGCCTGCCAGAATATAGATCATCAGCATGGTCAGCACATTTTCATTGGCAGCGCCGCGGGCAAACACGGCAAATTTTTCATTGATGCTCTCCCGTCCCATGCAGAAGGCCGCCAGCACAGCGATGAACATGGCGGTCACAGAGGGGAACTGGTAGAAGGCCATCTCGACCCCCTGATTCTGCAGATACAGTCCCGCCCCCAGATAAATTGCGATAAAGATCAAAAACGGAAGCAGTGCCAGACCTCTGCCCTGCTTTCTCAGATCCCGGTTCATGATGAACGTCCTCCCTTTTCTCATATATCATATTTTTTTATTATAGCAGGAGCATCCGTCATCCCGCAACCATTTTCTGTGTTTTTCTCCTCTCTTTTCTCCTTTGAACCGTTTGAACGCAAGAAAGCCCCCTCCGCCGCAGCGGCGGCGGGGAGGGCCTCTCTGAAACCGCGGCGGCTTGCAAAGCCGGAAGCGGGCTATCTCTTTTTGTAAAGCACAAGTTCAGGATCTTCACCATTTCCTTCATAGGTGCAGATCAGGATAAAATCCATATTTGCGGCAATGCCGAAGCACCGGTTCCCGCCGTATTCACATGGAAGCTGATTGCCGAGATACGTGGCGCTGTCATCCAGATATTTTACCGTTCTTCCGTTCGGGAGCCTGTATGCAAGGTTGATATGGCTGCCGACCAGTGCATTGAGTCTGGTCAGCTCCGGCATCCCCTCGATGTGCAGGGCGTTGATCTCTTCGATCAAACGTTTTTTGAACGCTTCAAATGCCCCATTTCCGCCCAGCGCTTCATATCGCTTCCAGTAATCCAGCGTTGGAAGCGTTGCTTTGAGATACGCCCGCACGGCTTCCTCCGGATATTCCGCACTGACCATGTTCTTCACGCAAACATCGATCAAATCGTCCATATCGCTGTACATATATTCGCCGTCAGCGTAGCACCATCTGCAGTATTCTTCGTTGAAAGAGCCGTCCTTTTCCCGGCTGACATCGGAATCCTCAAGGGGCATCCCGCAGCACTGGCAAATCAGCTGCCTTGGCGAGCCGAGAAGGGTGTTGATCGAAACATCAAACAGCTTTGACAGCCGTTTCAGGGTTTCGACATTGGGCGTCGTTTCACCGGTTTCCCAGCGTGAAACAGCCTGACGGGTTACAAACACGTTTTCTGCAAGCTCTTCCTGCGACAATCCTTTTTTCCCTCTCAATGTGAGGATCACATCTTTTGTTTCCATCTTCAACCACCACCTCAATGGTATGATACAGCAGGATATGCCAAAGAACAAGCAACCAGCTGTTGCGGTCCGTCCAAAGGGCAGCAGGGGCCTGTTTCCTTATCATTGACTTTTTCTTTCCTTTTGGGTATGCTTTTTTAGAGTTCTATTTCACAATCAGCAAAGGAGGCGCTCCATGCCTGCAAACGTAACCGAACTTCTCAACAGCAGTCTGGGAAACCTGACTCTGACCACCGTGATCACCGTGCTGGTGACGCTGGTCATCTGTCTCATCACGATCAAGTGTGTGATGAAGCTCACCCGCCGCATTCTCGCCCGTTCCAAGCTGGATGCCCGTGTGCAGAAGTATATCTCCACCGGCATCAAGCTGGCCCTTTATGTGATCGCCGCACTGGTGGTGGTGGACAGCATGGGAATCCGCATCACCTCTCTGGTGGCGCTTTTGTCCGTGGCGTCTCTGGGCGTCACGCTGGCAGCGGAGGACATTCTGGCAAACATGGCAGGCGGTCTGGTGATCCTTTCCGCGCATCCCTTCACCATCGGAGACTATGTGGAGGTTTCCGGCACCTCAGGCACGGTGGAGGAGATCACCCTGAACTACACCAAGCTGGTCACGCCTGACGGTCTTTTGGTCATGCTGCCCAACAAAGCTCTGGCGGATTCCCAGATGACCAACTACACGGCTCTGGGCCGCCGGCGGATCACGCAGGTCATCACCGCCTCCTATGACGCCTCTACCGAGGATGTCAAAGCCGCCTGCCGTCAGGCGCTTGCCCAGACACCCAAGGTGCTCACCGATCCTGAGCCCGCTGTGTATGTGACCAATTACGGGGAAAGCTCCATTGAATACACCATTTACTGCTGGACGGAAGCCGCGGACTACCTGCCCGCAAAATTCGCCCTGAGCGAACAGCTACGCCCCGCCTTTGCCGACCATGGCGTGGAGATGACGTATGACCATCTGAACGTCCATATTTTAGAAAAGAAGGGTTGACAAACCGGCAGCCGCTCTCTATAATGTTCCCCAAAGCAATGAGGGAGAGGGACGGGATCCCATGCTCACAGAGAGCCGTCGGGCGGTGCAAGACGGCAGTGGAAGATCCCAGCGCCTATGGCTCCTGAGCCGGAGATTCGAGGGCGGAAACACCGCCGTTAGGGTCTTCCCGCGCACGCTGCGTCAGTGCGAAGGGGTTGTCAGACCCTGAAAGAGGCGTCCGGCCGTGAGACCGGCGCAATTTGAGTGGTACCGCGGAAGCTATGAACAGCTTTCGTCTCAAAGAACGAACGCTTTGGGACGAAGGCTGTTTTTTTCATCCTCGTCCCAACATCCAACCACCTGCCCGCGGCAGCGATCCCGCGGCAGCCCTGCTGTTCCAAGCATATGAAAGGAGCTTCGACTATGAGCAATTACCGTCCTGAAACCATCTGTGTCCAAGGGGGTTATACCCCCGGCAACGGGGAACCCCGCCAGATCCCCATCATCCAGTCCACCACCTTCAAGTACGCAACCTCAGAGGATATGGGCAGGCTTTTCGACTTAGAAGCCAGCGGATATTTTTACTCCCGCCTGCAAAATCCCACCTGCGATGCCGTTGCCGCTAAGATCTGCGCACTGGAGGGCGGCACCGCCGCCATGCTGACCTCCTCCGGTCAGGCAGCCAACTTCTTTGCCCTGTTCAACATTGCCTCCTGCGGAGACCATATCGTAG
This sequence comes from Dysosmobacter sp., assembly GCA_026169195.1. Classification (GTDB taxonomy): domain Bacteria; phylum Bacillota; class Clostridia; order Oscillospirales; family Oscillospiraceae; genus Oscillibacter. The sequence continues at coordinate 40,800 of JAPFEH010000001.1, forward strand.
CTTCTTCCAGCATCTACGGCGGCACCTTCAACCTCATTTCCGTCACCATGGCAAAAATGGGCATTGAAACCACCTTCGTCAGTCCCGACTGCACGGAAGAGGAGCTGAACGCTGCGTTCCGCCCCAACACCCGCGCCGTGTTCGGCGAGACCATTGCCAATCCCGCCCTGACGGTGCTGGACATTGAAAAGTTCGCCCGCGCCGCCCACGGTCACGGCGTTCCCCTGATCGTGGACAACACCTTTGCCACCCCCGTGGGCTGCCGTCCCTTCCAGTGGGGCGCCGATATCGTCACCCATTCCACCACCAAGTACATGGACGGTCACGGCGCAGCCGTGGGCGGCGCCATTGTGGACAGCGGCCGCTTTGACTGGATGGCCCATGCAGACAAATTCCCCGGTCTGTGCACCCCCGATGAAAGCTATCACGGCATCACCTATGCGGAAAAATTCGGCAAGGAAGGCGCCTTCATCACCAAATGCACCGCTCAGCTCATGCGGGACTTCGGCTGCACCCAGTCCCCTCAGAGCGCCTTTTATCTGAACCTCGGACTGGAAAGCCTCCATGTCCGGATGGCGCGCCACTGTGAAAACGGACAGGCCGTTGCGGAATTTCTGGCGCAGCATCCGGAGGTCGAGACTGTCCACTACTGCGGACTGCCCGAAGACCCCTACCACACGCTGGCACAAAAATATCTGCCCAACGGCTCCTGCGGCGTGGTGTCCTTTGAGCTCAAAGGCGGCCGTCCCGCTGCCGAGCGCTTCATGAGCCGGCTGAAGCTGGCAGCCATCGAGACCCATGTGGCTGACGCCCGCACCTGCTGCCTCAATCCAGCCACCTCCACCCACCGTCAGATGAGCGAGGAGCAGCTTGCCGCCGCCGGCATTCCGGCGGGTCTGATCCGCATGAGCTGCGGCCTTGAGAGCAAGGAGGATCTGATCGAGGATATCCGCCAAGCGCTGGAGGGAGCCTGATATGCCCATCAAAATCCCCAACCAGCTGCCCGCCACCGGGGTACTGACCCGGGAGAATATCTTTGTCATGACGGAAACCCGCGCCATTACACAGGATATCCGCCCTCTCCAGATCCTGCTTTTGAACCTGATGCCCACCAAGGTGGAAACCGAAACCCAGCTGGCCCGCGTGCTGGGCAATACGCCTCTGCAGATCGAGCTGGAGCTGATCGCCCCCAGCGGCCACGTTTCCAAAAACACCGCCCAGTCTCATATGCTGGCCTTCTATAAATCCTTTGATGAGGTAAAAGACCGCACCTTTGACGGACTCATTATCACCGGCGCTCCGGTAGAGCTGATGGAGTTCGAGGAAGTGGACTACTGGCCGGAGCTGTGCCGGATCATGGAGTGGAGCAAAACCCATGTCCACTCCACGCTCCACATCTGCTGGGGAGCGCAGGCCGGTCTTTATTATCATTACGGCATCCCCAAACGGCGGCTTCCCCAAAAGCTGTTCGGCGTCTTCCAGCACACGGTGGAGGACCCCAATTTTATTCTCTTCCGCGGCTTTGATGACACCTTCTGGGTCCCCCACTCCCGCAACACCACCGTAGACCGCGCCGATATCGAAGCCGTTCCGGAATTGAAGATCCTGTCCGCCTCTCCGGAAGCCGGCGTCTATGCTGTGAAAACCCCCCAGTGCCGGCAGGTTTTTCTGATGGGGCACGCAGAATATGATCGGGACACTCTGCGCAAGGAATATATGCGGGATCTGGCCGCCGGCGTGGAAATCCAGATGCCCCGGCATTATTTTCCGGGAGACGATCCCAGCCAATGCCCGGACATGAGCTGGCGAAGCTGTGCCCACCTGCTGTATGCCAACTGGCTCAACTACTGCGTTTATCAGACCTCTCCCTATAACATTTCGGAAATCCGCCAAGGCGTCCGCACCGAAGACTGAGGTCATTCCTTTCCATCCAATCTGCACAAAGAAGCAGACAGACACCGGTGGTGTCCGTCTGCTTCTTTTCTGTCCGGAGGGTCATTCCGCCGCTTCTCCGGCAGCGGCCGGTTCTTTCTTCCTGCCGAGCTTCCGGCGTACTGCGGCAGGCAGTTCGTCAATAACTGAATAGAACACCGGGGTAAACACCAGTGTGACAATGGTGGAGATCACCATACCGGAAATCATGGTAATGCCCATGTCGCTCATCATTTCCAGCGTATCTCCCATGGCGGCAGCCATAGGGACCATTGCCAGCACGGTGGTCGTCGTGGTCATCATGACCGGACGGATCCGGAGCGGGCAGGCCTTCAGAATGGCCTCTTCTCGGCTCTCTCCCATTTCCCGGCGGATCTTGATGTAGTCCACCAGAATGATGGAGCTGTTGACCACGGTACCCGCCAGCATAATCAAAGACACCAGAGAGATCATCGAGAGATCCCGTCCCGTCAGCGGAAGGGCAAACAGCGCGCCGCTAAACGCCACCGGCAGGATCATCATAACGATAATGGGCATCAGGAAGGACTCAAACTGGGCAGCCAGCACAAAGTACACCAGTCCTAGTGCCACCGCCAGCGCCACCATCAGATCGCCAAAGCTCTCCATCATATCTTCATAAGCGCCGGCAGTCTCCGCCGTATAGCCCTCCGGCATGGGATAAGCGTTCAAAATTTCCTGAACAGCCTGCGTCATGGCGGTAGTATCACCGCTGACCGTCGAGCCGGTCACAGTGACCTGACGGGACTGGTTGACGCGGCTGATGCTCTGGGGGGCCTGCACGACCTCCACAGCCGCCACATCCCCCAGCGACACATAACCGCCCATGGCAGTCGCCACCGGCATGGCCCGCAGCGCGTCCAGACTGGTGGCTGCATTTCCGTCGCCCTTGACCACCACATCAATCTCCTTATTGTCCAAAAAGACCGAAGTGGCGGTATCACCCGTCAGCTCAGAGCGGACCGCAGCGCCGATGGCAGCGGCAGTCAGGCCGTACTGAGCGGCGGCTCCCCGATTCACGGTGACCTCCACCTGCGGAACCTGCTCCGCCACAGAGCTGGTAACATCCACCGCGTCCTCCAGACGGGAAATCTCCCGGCTCAGATCGCCGGCGATGACCGACAGCGTCTCATAATCCTCGCCGGTAATGGTAATGCCGATTTCACTGCCGCTCATCATGGAGGTCATATCCGAAGAAGTCACTGTGATCTCGCAGCCGGCAATATCCCGCAGCTGTGTCCGCAGCTCTTCAGCCACCTGCTGGCTGCTGCGGGCGCGCTCGCTCTTGTCATTCAAATTCAGCGTAATGCTGGCGGACTCCGCCTGCGCACTGTAATAAAGGTCGGTCAGCTCCTCCACCTGCTCTTCCGCGATCCGGCTGACACGGTCTGCAATGGTGGTGGTCTCCTCGACTTCCGAGCCGATGGGCATACTGACGGAAACGGAGACCTGCCCCATATCCATGGCAGGCAGCAGCACCGTGCCGGTGGAGAGACAGCAGACAAGGAAAAACGCCACCAGTACCACGGATGCCAGCATTCCCTGTTTGAGATGATGGACAAAATAGTCCAGCAGCCGCAGATAGGCGTCATACAGCCAGCGGACTCCACTCCCCACCCTGACTGCCAGCGCCGACGGTTCTTTCCCTGCCTTTTTCAGCTGCCGCGCGTGGACCTTTGCCTCATCCAGCATCATGTAGCACAGCAGCGGCACCAGCGTCAGGGCAATGGCCATGGACCCCAGAATCAAAAAGGCGATGGTCAGGCAGAAATCGTCAAAGAGCATTCCCGCCGTGCCGCCTGTGAGTCCGATGGGAATAAACACCGCCACGGTCGTCAGCGTGGAGGCCAGTACGGATGTGGTCACCTCCCGTGTGCCGTCCACGCAGGCACTCAGCCGGTCATGTCCCTCCGCCGCGTACCGGTAAATGTTTTCCAGTACGACAATGGAGTTGTCCACAATCATACCCACGCCCATGGCAATGCCGCCCATGCTCATCATGTTCAGTGTCAGACCGCACAGGTTCATCAGCAAAAAGACTGACAAAATACACACCGGCATGGAAATGGCAATGGTCATGGTGGCGCTCCAGCGCCGTAGGAACAAATAGACCACCACAGCTGCCAGCAGCACACCCAGAATGATATTCTGCAGCGCTGAATTGACCACAACGTTGATAAAGTCCGAGGCCAGATAGACATTGGAATAGTGGATACTGCGGTTCTCCGCCTGCAATTCCTCCATCCGCTCCGCCACCTTCTGCGCGGTGGCATGCTCATTGGCGCCGGACTGACGGGATACCTGCAGCAGCACGCAGTGGGTCCCGTCCACCTTGGCGACGGACTCACTTTCGCTGTTTTCCAGCACCACGTCCGCCACCTCACCCAAGCGGACCGTTCCGCCCGCGGGCAGGGGCAGGATCATTCCCGCCACGTCCTCCACGCTCTGGAAGCGGGCATCGGTGCTGACGGTCAGATCCTTGGCGCCGTTGTGCAGGTCGCCGCCGGGATAGAGCAGGTTTTCCGCCGCCAGCAGCTGCGCCACATAGCTGTTGGTCAGGTTATAGCCCGCTGCCCGGGTCGCATCCAGCCGCACACTGATCTGCCGGGCAACACCGCCGCTGACAGAAACGGAAGCCACGCCCTCGATCCGCTCCAGCGCCGGCGCCACCTTGTCTTCCGCCAGACTTTGCAGCTGCGCCAGATCATCCCCCATCAGCGCCACCATGGCGGTGGGCATCAGGTCTCCGATGTTCATGTTGATGATGACCGGCTCGGAGGCTCCGTCCGGCAGGGACAGTGCGTTGAATTTTTCCCGCAGCTTGGTAGCCGCGATGTCCAGATCCGTACCTTCCTGATAGGTAATCACCAAATTGCTCAGACCGTCAGAGGAGGTAGAGGAAACCTCTTCCACACCGGAGACGGACATAATGGCGGTCTCCAGCGGCCGGGTCACCAGCTCCTCCATATCTCCGGGGGTGGCTCCGTTATAATAGCTGACCACGAGCGCCATCGGCGCCTCCATGTCCGGCAGCAGAGCCATTTGCAGCCGGGTGGTGAAAACCGCGCCGAATACTGCGATCATAATGACAGCCAGCAGGGTGGTGACCTTGTGCTTGATGCAAAATTTTGCCGTACTCATGGACTATGCTTCCTCCCCGGAGACGATCCGGACCGCATCTCCGTCAGCGAGGTACGCCTGTCCCACGGTTACCAGCTTCTGCCCCGCCTGCAGGCCGGACGTGATCTCTGTTACGCCGTTTCCAGTGAGGCCCGTAGTGACCTCCACATAGCGGGCCGTGTCTCCCTCTACCACATACACATACTGGAGATCTCCATTCGTCAGCACCGCCTCAGTCGGCACCACAACGGCATTTTCCGAAACATCCGTGCGGAAGGTCACATCCGCGAACATTCCGCTGAGCAGTCCCCCCACATCGGCCGGAACCGTCAGCACCACGGCATAGAGCTTCGTCTGCGGATTGGCAGCCCGTTCCACGGAGCGGATCGTGGCGGTGAAGGTCTGGTCCGCAGCATCCACAAAGACCTCCGCGCTGCCCCCTGCCGCAAGCTTCGGCACCAGCGTTTCAGAGACGTACGCCGTCACCTTCATCTGCTCCGCCCCGTCTACCACCACCAGCGGCATGGTATTGGAGATATAGCTTCCCTCCACGGCGTTCATGGTCACCAGCGTACCGCTTTGGGGAGCCAGCACATTGCCTTCCTGATCTACGTGCTCCAGCGCCGTATCCAGCTGCTCCACGCCGCTCTTGGCATTCTGCATTCCGGCCTCCAGCTGGGCCAGCGCCGAGTTTCTGCCGGCCACAGCGTTCTGATAATTCAGCTCCGCCTGATCGACCTCCAGCTGAGAGGCAGCGCCGATCTCCAAAAGCGCCTTGGTGTTGTTCCAGTTATCCTCTGCCAGTGCTACCTGCTTATCCAGAATCCCTTTTTGATCCTGATAGCTCTGCACGGCTGCCTGATAGCTGATGCGGGCGGCGTTGTAGCCGGACAGGGCGCTGCCCAGATCCAAGGTGCACAGGACCTCCCCCGTCTGCACCTGATCGCCTGCCTGCGCATACACAGCCGTACACTTGGCGGGGGATGAGATCAGGATCACAGCTTCGTCATCCGCGCCGATCTGGCCGGAGACCTTGTTTTCCGTGGCAATGGTATCCGGCGTCACGGTCTCTACCTGAACGGCGATGCCCTCCGGAGCCGTTTCTTCCGTCGGCGTCTCCCCGCCGCAGGCGCTCAGGGTCCATGCCAGCGCACCGGCCAGCAGTCCCGCCAAAATTTTCCGATGGTTCATAGGGTCCTCCTGTCAGTTCAAAACGCCGCGCTCCACAGCCCAGCGATAGGTGTTATACGATGAAAAAAGCTCATTGGATGCAATGCGTACCGTTTCCTCTGCCTGCTGGAGACTGTCCTTGGCATCCAGCAGAGCATTCTCTGAAATCGTTCCCTGCTGGTGGCGCAGCTCCGCAGCAGCGTAAGACGCCTTTTCACATTCCAGAGAAACCTTGGCGCTGTCCAGAACCTGCTTGTTATCCAGAACCTGCGCGTACAGGGCACGGAACTTCAGCTCGTAGGTCTGCAGCGTATTGTTATATGTATACTGCGCCGTTTCCCATGTGCGCTTCGCCGTCCGGAAGCCGTATTTCTCCTCGTTGTAACCGTATTCACTGGCGTCATCCTTATAGGTCTCCTGCGCATCCTCCAGCGTTTTGGCCGCGTCATAAAGATCGTAGCTCTTCGCCTGATAAGTCAGCAGGTCCTTTTCCAGATCCATCGCTGCCAGCTGCTTCTCCCGCACCTCCGGCACCGCGCCCAGCACGATCTCTCCGGTCTGCTGTGCGCCGATCAGCTGCTCCAGCTGCGTTTTGAGGCTTCGAATGTTCATGCGCAGCGTTTCCAATCCACTTTGCAGCTGACTTCTTCCCGCCTTGGTCTGCTGCAGCTGCAAGGCGGACACCTGCCCCATCTGATACCGCAGTTCCATTTCCTCTGTCGTGCGGTTCAGCGCCGCCAGCTGCCGCTGCAGCTGCTCCTCCTGAATTTCCATGGCCTGCAGCGCAATATATGTGCTCTCGCCAGCCACCACGATCTGATCCTGCAGGTTGGTCAGCTGCCGCACCAGATCCGCATTGTCCTTCTGCATATCCCCTTCCTTGATGGCGTCAAACTTTTCCCGCACGGCGTCATAAGCCTGCTCCAGCTGGTCATAGGTTTTATCCCGCTCATATTCGCCCACCATGCCCGGCGGGATCGTCACCAGGCCCCATTGCGCCTTGGCGATCTCATTGAGCTGCTGGCGCAGATCCTCGTACAGCTCATCATAATCAATGTCCTCAATGGTATCGATATTCCCCTGCAGGGCAAGGATCTGCAGATTGTTCTCCCGCATCCGGGATTCCATATTGCCGAAGGACAGCTGTCCCGCGGGGTCCGGCTGCAATACGGACAGCTCCGGATTGAAGCCGCCGGTGGTCAAGGTGCCCTCCTGTACCGGAGCGGTCTCTTTTCCCGTGGTGGGAGGCTCCTGCTCCGCTGTCTCTCCCGTGTCTCCTTCAGTCCGCGGAGCTTCCGCCGCATCCGCTTCTCCGGTCTGCGCTTCCTCCTGCGACTCCTCCGGCGCACGGCTGTCCGCCGATTCCCCCGCAAAGGCCGCCGTTGCCAGCAGAGAGCCTCCCAGTGCCAGCGCCAGCAGCCACACCATCATGTTCTTCTTCATGGTTTGTCACCTCTCACCGCGCTTTGCGCTTCCACGTTTCAAAATATCCAGCCGGATCAGCAGCTCCCGGCGGCACGACTCCGCCTGCTGCGGCCGGGCCATGGCATCGGTCACGTTCATCACCATTGCCGTCAGCGACAGGATAAAGGCCTCTCTGGCCTGTTCCGGATCCTGAAAGGATGCGGCATCCGCCTGCTCCCGTACCACTTCCCACATCAAAAGTGCCAGACGTTCCTCCCCGATCACCCGCAGCAGAAGGACAGGATTGAGACGCAGGATCTCCACCCCCCGCAAAAACAGCGGATCTGTCACTTCCCGCCGTGTCACCCGATCAAAGCACCACAGCTGTGTTTGAAAGAAATCGCCATCATACTGCATGAGGATCTTCCGGTATTCCTCCAGAAAATGCCGCATCATGCTGCTCTGTAAATAAAAGAACAGATCCTCCTTATCGGAAAAATACTGATAAAAGCTCCCCCGGGGGATCCTTGCCCGATGGACGATCTGATTGATGGACGCCTCCTCAAAGGGAACACTTGTAAATTCCGCCCAAGCCGCCTCCAGAAAGCGGTTCCGCTTCTCCTCCGGCAAGCGGAGGAAGGTATCCGTACACATGACAGCCTCCTTATATGACAGGGTGTCGTAAAATGACAACATGTCATTTATTATACGAAGCCGCCTGCGGCCTGTCAATCGTTCCAATCGTCTGTTTCCGTTAACTTTTTGTGAAGAATGCGTCCTCCTGTGCCCCATCCGTTGCGCCGCGCAGTATGTTTCTTTTTCGGATAACTGATTCACTCCGCAACCATCAAGCGGAACAGAAAAGACCGGCGCACTGCCTCCAGTGCGCCGGCCTTCAATCTCTGTTTTCTTTTCGGCATTCTGCCCGCCACGCGGCCAGCTCCGCCTCGTCCCGATCCTCCAGACCATGCAGGCCGCCCCGGCGCTCCATGTGGTGCGTCAATTCGTGGGACAGCGTGATCCGCAGCTCCGTCCGCCATGCTTCCTCTGTCCACTTCTCCTGCTGTGCCAATGCCGCAAAGGATCCATGGTAAAGATTGATATATCTCCCCAGACAATCCTCGCAATACTCGCCCAGAATATACAGTGTTCCTTCCGGAAAGTCCGGATCCGGCACGGTATCTTCCAGCAGGTTCACGCCTCCGTTGAGGCCTTCAAACAGCTGTGGCGGAAAGGCTTCTGCCAGTTCATCCAGCAGTTCGCCCGTTTGGTGGAAGGACAGGATCATCTCAGCCCTCCCGAATGATCCGCTCCAGCTCTTCAGCGGTGTCTGCCAAAAAGTCCGCGCCGGCAGACAGGAGGGATTCCCGGGACCGGTATCCCCACGTAACGCCGCAGGTTTTAGTATCGGCGTTGCGTCCGGTCAGAATGTCCACATTGCTGTCTCCCACGAACAGGGTTCCGCCCGCCTCTGCGTTCAGCTCCCGCATAACGCCTCGGATGCCAGCCGGATCCGGTTTGGCAGGGATCCCCTCCACCTTGCCACGGACAAAGTCAAACATCCCCGGAAAATAGTGCTCCACAATGGCACGGGAAAATTCATCCGCCTTGTTGGAATACACCGCCAGCTGCACGCCAGATGCTTTCAGGTGTTCCAGCAGAGCCGGGACGCCTTCATAGGGTGCGGTCTTATCCTGATTATGAACACCGTAGTAGCTGCTGAACTGCGCCTGTGTGTTGGCCATCAGCAGGGGGCTGCGGTACTCCTCCGGAGAGAATTTATAAATCAGGTGGGGCAGACCGTGGCCCACCATGGCCTTAATTTCCTCCAGCGTATGCTCCGGCCAGCCGTTTTTCCGGCAGACCCAGTTGCTGGCGTCCGTCATATCCTGAATCGTATCCAGCAGCGTGCCGTCCAGATCAAAAATCACGGTATGGTACATCATCCATCGCACCCTTCTTGCTTTTGTTTTTCCTACCTATTGTATCAATCTGTTATCCATTTCACAACTGGCAAAAAAGCAAAAGGCACAGCAAAAGCCGTGCCTTTTTTGCGTGGTTACAGGGGACAATCCACAAATCCGCCCCTTGTCAGCAGACATGTCCGGTCAAATCCAGCTGCTTTTGCAAGATCCGCCGCCCGGTCATACGCGTAAAGGATGGTATCCGGACTGTGGCTGTCGGAGGTCAGGATCACCCGTCCTCCCATCTCTCTCCACTCCCGCAGCAAAAAAAGTGCGGGATAGGGCACATTCCGATATCCCCGCGCCATGCCGCCGGTATTGATCTCCAGCACCGTGGCCTGCGGATCTGCCGCGTGCAGGGCCTCCAGCGCCGCTTTGCGGTACCGCGGGGCTGATTCGTCAAAAAACCGGTTCCCCCCGTTGAGCTTGGTAATCAGATCCATATGCCCCAGAATGTCAGGCTTTTTGCCAGCCACCCGGGCCACCTCCCGAAAATATCCCTCAGCCACCGCCAGCGGATCGCCTCCGCAGGCCTCATCCCGACAGGCGGCAAAGGCCTCTTCTCCCCAATCCGCAGCGTAGCATCTGCCGTTTTCCCGCTTTTGATAATGGACGCTTCCGATCCAATAATCGAAGCCCTCCGGAGATACATCGGACTGGCTGTCCCATTCCAGTCCTAAAAGCACCTCCATCCGTCCGGCGTATTCCTGCCGCAGTGCCAGAACCGCCCGACGGTAAGCGGTCATGTCCGCCGGAAGCACATATCCCGCATCCAGCGCCAGCGGGGTGTGGCTGTGGCAGGAAATGCCGAAATACCGCACCCCCGCTCTCGCGGCAGCATCCGCCATTTCCCGCAGCGTCCCCTTTCCGTCACAAAGCACCGTGTGGGTGTGAACGCTGCAGCAGGCAGGTGTCAGGTTCATTGCATCCGCTCCTGCTTGACCTTGTGGTCCACCACATGGCGCTTTTCCAGCTCCCGGGTCACACCCTCCACCGTGATCCCAAGCTGCACCATCAGCACCATCACATGGTAGCACAGGTCCGCGATCTCATAAATGGTCTCGGCTTTATCCTCCTTCCGGCCGCCGATGATGACCTCCGTACACTCCTCACCCACCTTTTTCAGAATTTTATCCAGTCCCTTTTCAAAAAGGTAGGTGGTGTAGCTGCCTTCCTTCGGCTCCGTTCTGCGGCCCTGAATCAGACGGTACAGTCCCTCATAGCTGAACCGCTTCAGCTCTTCCGAAAGATAGATCTCGTTGAAAAAGCAGCTCTCGGCACCGGTGTGGCAGGCCGGACCGTCCTTGACCACCTCCACCACCAGCGCATCGCCGTCACAGTCGGCAGTGATGGAGACCACATGCTGCACATTTCCCGACGTCTCCCCTTTGCGCCAGAGCTCCCGGCGGCTGCGGCTCCAAAAGCAGGTGCGCCGTTCATCAATGGTGATTGCCAGACTTTCGGCATTCATATACGCCAACGTCAGGACTTCCTTCGTATAGTGATCCTGCACAATGGCCGGGATCAGCCCTTTTTCATCAAACTTCAAATCCATGCACATTCTCCTCTGATAACATTTCCGCGAAGGATATCCGGCAGCTGAAAAGCCTCCGGACGGTCAGAGTCTGACCTCCACGCCGCAGTCCCGAAGGAACCGCTTCAGCTCCCGAATCTCCACCTGCCTTGTGTGAAAAATGGATGCCGCCAGTCCCGCATCCATACCGGAGTGCGCAAACAGCTCCGCAAAGTCCTCCATCCTTCCGGCACCGCCGCTGGCAACGATCGGGACCTGCACGCGGGATGCCAGCGCATCCAGCATCTCCAGATCAAAGCCCGCCCTGACGCCGTCGGTGTCAATGGAATTGAGCACGATCTCCCCGGCGCCGTTTTCAACGCCCCGAACCGCCCATTCCATGGCGTCGATTCCGGTATCCTCCCGACCGCCCTTTGCAAAGAGGCGGAACTGTCCCTCCACCCGCTTGACGTCCATGGACAGCACCACACACTGGTCGCCGTATGTTTCTGCCGCCGCGCGGATCAGCGCCGGATCGGCAATGGCTCCGGAATTGACCGACACCTTGTCGGCCCCGCATTTCAGCACCCGGTCAAAATCCTCCAAGGTCCGGATACCGCCTCCCACCGTAAGGGGAATGAAGATCTCCGCCGCCACACGGCGGAGCACGTCCGCAAACAGGCTGCGCCCTTCCGCAGAGGCTGTAATATCATAAAACACCAACTCATCGGCGCCGGATTCATTGTAGAACCGCGCCATTTCCACCGGATCCGCCAAATCCCGCAGCCCTTCGAAATTGGTGCCTTTCACCACACGCCCGTCCTTGACATCCAGACAGGGGATGATCCGCTTTGCAAGCATCAGCCCACCTCCTCCAGTACGGACTTCAGGGACAGCCGTCCGCTGTAAAGCGCTTTTCCCAAAATCGCCGCGTGGATCCCCATATCCCGCAGCTCCTTCAATTCCTCCACGCTGCTGATGCCGCCGGAAGCCGTGATCCGCAGCCCGGCGATCTGCGCAAGCTCCCGATACAGGGCCAGATTGGTACCCTGCTCCGCACCATCCCGACTGATATCCGTGTAGATGACATCACGCACGCCTGCGTCATGCAGCCGGCGGCAGAACTCCACGCCCCGTTCTCCGGAGCGTTCTTTCCACCCGTTGACTGCCACGTATCCGTCCCGCGTATCCACGCCCACGGCAATTTGCTCCCCGTAAACCTGCGCCATGCGGGCGGTAAAATCAAAATCCTTCACAGCGGCAGTCCCCAGAATACAGCGGTCCACCCCCAGCTCCAGATACCGGCGGATCCGCTCCTCTGTACGGATGCCGCCTCCCACCTCCAGATAGAACCCGCCCTGCTTTACAAGGGCGGCAATGGACGCAAAGTTGGCCGTGGTGCCATCTCTGGCGCCATCCAGATCCACCACGTGAAGGTATCGGGCTCCGGCCTCCAGAAATTCTCCTGCCGCCGCGCAGGGGTCCTGCCCGTAGACGGTCATCTTGTCATAATCTCCCTGATAAAGGCGCACCACCTGTCCGCCGGACAGGTCAATGGCAGGAAAGATCTGCATATACTCCCCCCTCCTTTACAGCTCCGCAAACGCCTGAAGAAGCCGCAGGCCGGCGTCCCCCGATTTTTCCGGATGAAACTGGGTTCCCCAGACATTGCCCCGCCGCACCGCACCGGTGACCGGCACATTGCCGTATTCAGAGATCCCCAGCGTGCTCCCGTCACACTCCTTGGCATAAAAGCTGTGTACGTAATAAACATATTCTCCGTCGCGGAAATGGCGAAACAGCGGGTCCTCCCGCACAATGCGCAGGCTGTTCCACCCCATATGGGGCACTTTCAGCGCCGGATCAGTCAGATCCTCCCGAAGCGCCGCAACCTGACCGGGCACCAGTCCCAGACCGGAATGCTCCCCGTATTCCAGACTGCGCTCAAACAGCAGCTGCATCCCCAGACAGATCCCCAGCAAAGGCTTCCGCTCCGCCTCCTCCCGCAGCACCGGCGTCAGTCCCGTGTCGTCCAGCTTTGCTTTCGCATTGCCAAAGGCGCCGACGCCGGGGAGAATGATGCGGTCTGCCGCCCGAAGCCGCTCCGCATCTCCGGTCACCTCCGTTTCCAGCCCCAGCGCCTGCAGGCTGGAGGTCAGGGAAAAGAGATTGCCCACTCCATATTCTACGATTGCAATCATTTACAGCACACCTTTCGTGCTCGGGATCTCATCCCGATGCGGTTCATCGATAGCCGCTGCCATTTTCAGTGTCCGTCCCATCCCTTTGAATACCGCCTCCAGAATATGGTGGGTATTTTCTCCTGCCAGCTGACGAATATGGACGGAGGCGGGACAATTCCGCACAAAGGCCAGCCAGAATTCCTTTGCCAGCTCCGTATCGAACCCGCCCACGCTGGCTGCGGGCAGTGTCACCGCCCAGCCCAGATAGTCCCGGCCGGAAAGGTCACAGGCGCACAAAACCAACGTCTCATCCATGGGCAGAAGGAACTGCCCGTATCGGGTGATGCCCCGTTTTTCCCCCAGCGCCTTCGTAAAGGCCTGCCCCAGACAGATGCCGATATCCTCCACGCTGTGGTGTCCGTCCACCTGTGTATCTCCCCGACAGACCACCGTCAGGTCAAAATCCCCGTGGCGGGCAAACAGCGTCAGCATATGGTCCAGAAACCCGACGCCTGTATCGATGCTGCCTGTTCCGCTTCCCTCCAGTGTCAGTGACAGCCGGATCTTTGTTTCCTGCGTCTCCCGCCGGATCTTCGCAGTGCGCATAACGGCACCTCCTTATGTTCGTTCCAGCAGGCGGCCGATCCCGTCTACCAGCGCTTTCATCTGTTCCATAGAGCCAATGGTGATCCGCACACAGTCCAGGATCCTGCCGCCGTCCGCCCACCAGCGCACCAGAATTCCCTGCTCCTTCAACCCGCGGTACAGCGCCTCTCCGGAGAGACGCCCGCTTTTTGCCAGAAGGAAATTGGTGCAGGAGGGCAGCACCGCAAAGCCCAGCTCTTCCAGCTTTGCCGCAGTCCAGCTCCGGTTCTGCACAATGGCGTCACAGCAATTCCGGAAATACGCCTCGTCCTTCACAGCGGCGGTTCCCGCCAGCATGGACAGTCTGTTGACATTGTAAGGATTCCAGCTGTATTGGACCCGTTTGAGTCCCTCGATCAGTTCGGGGCTGCCCAGTGCATATCCCACCCGTCCCCCTGCCAGAGACCGACTTTTGGACATGGTCTGCACCACCAGCAGATTGCCATACCGCCCGACCAGGGGTACACAGCTCTCACTGCCGAAATCCACATACGCCTCATCCACGATCACTACCCGCTCCGGATCCGCTTCCAGCAGACGCCGGATCTCTGACGGAGGCACCGCCATACCGGTAGGTGCGTTGGGATTGGCAATCACAACGGTACCGGAGCAATTCATGTAATCCTCCACACACAGGGTAAAATCCTCCCGCAGAGGCACCACTGTGGACTTCAGACCAAACAGGGCCGCCTGAGCCTTGTAAAATCCATACGTAATGTCGGCATAGGCAACGCCTCTCCCCTCTCCGCAGAAAGCCCGGAAGGCAAACGCCAGAATCTCATCGGAGCCGTTGGCAGCAAGAAGATTCTCCGGTGCAAGGCCATACCGTTCGGCAAGCGCCCGCACCAGCGGGCCGCAGTCCGGATCCGGATAGAGGTTCAGCGCCGCGGTCTCTGCAGAAGTCAGGGCCTCCAGCACCTTCGGAGAAGGCGGAAAGGGGCTTTCATTGGTATTCAGCTTCACATATCCCCTGTCTGCCGGCTGCTCGCCGGGCGTATAGGGCGCCAGACGCGCCGCTTCCTCGGAAAGAAATCTGCTCATGGTCATTCTCCCTTTCTTCCGGATCGTCCGCAGCGGATCTCCGCAGCGCGGGCATGGGCCTCCAGCCCTTCCCGCCGTGCAAATTCAGCCACATGGGCTGCCACCGAGGTCAGAGCTTCCTGTGTATAGTATAAAAAGTTGGATTTTTTTACAAAGTCGTCCACGCCGAGGGGGCTGGAAAAGCGGGCAGTTCCGGAGGTGGGCAGCGTGTGGTTGGGGCCCGCAAAATAATCCCCCAGCGCCTCCGGCGTGCAGCGCCCCAGAAAGATGCTTCCGGCATTTTTTACCAGCGGCAGCAGCGCAAAGGGGTCCTCCACACACAGTTCCAGATGCTCCGGCGCGATCAGGTTGGCAGCCTCTGCCGCCTGTTCCAGACTGCCGGTGACGATGATCCTGCCATGATCCTCCACAGACCGGCGGGCGATTTCCCGACGGGGCAGGGTTTCCAGCTGCCGCTCCAATTCCAGCTGCACCTGCTCTGCCAGCGGCCGGCTGTCTGTCACCAGCACCGGAGAGGCCAGCACATCGTGCTCTGCCTGACTCAGCAGATCCGCCGCCACCCAAGCCGGGTCACACAACCCATCCGCCAGCACCAGAATCTCACTGGGTCCGGCGATCATATCAATGGCCACCTGCCCGAATACCTTCCGCTTGGCGGTTGCCACGAAAATACCACCGGGACCGACGATCTTGTCCACCTGCGGGATGCTTTCCGTTCCATAGGCCAGCGCCGCCACCGCCTGCGCCCCGCCAACCTTGAATATCCGGTCTGCTCCAGCAATGGCTGCCGCCGCCAGCGCCTCCGGACTGACCGTGCCGTCCGGCCCCGGCGGGGTCACCAGCACGACTTCCCGCACACCGGCGATCCGTGCCGGAATCACATTCATCAAAATGGTGGAGGGGAATGCCTCCGGACTGCGCGGCACGCAGATCCCCACCCTTTCGATGGGGGTATACCGCTGCCCCATCACAACGCCGGGCTGCTCCGCAATCACAAAGTCCCGCTGGACCTGCCGCTCGTGAAACGTCCGGATATTTTCCGCTGCCAGCTCCAGTGTCCGGCGGAAGTCCGGATCCAAACCATCCCGGGCAGCCTCCAGCTCCTCCTGTGACACCTGCAGCTCCGTCAGCTCCACGCCGTCAAAGCGGCGGGTATATTCCCGCAGCGCCGCGTCGCCGTCCCTGCGCACCCGCTTCAGGATCGCATCCACGGCAGCATCCACACCGGCTTCTCCACGGAGATTCCGGTTCAAAATCTCCGCAGGCTCCACCGTTTCAAATTCCAAAATCCGGATCATTGGTCGATCACCTCTCTCAGCCGGTTCAACAGGGTCTCCACGGCATCATGCTTAAATTGATAGCTGGCGCGGTTGGCAATCAGGCGGGCAGAAACGGGCATAAACTCCGTCAGCACCGCAAGGTCATTTTCCCGCAGGGTGGTTCCGGTCTCCACAATGTCTACGATCACATCGGAAAGTCCCAGAATCGGGGCCAGTTCAATGGAGCCGTTGAGCCGGATCAGGTCAATGTCTCTCCCCTGCGCGGCATAGTATCGCTTGGCGATTCCGGTAAATTTGGTCGCCACCCGCAGGGTGCGGCCCGGATCATCCTGAAACGCTTTCGGTCCCGCCACGCACATCCGGCATCTGCCCAGCCCCGTGTCCAGCAGTTCATAGACATCGGCGCCGGATTCGGCTAAAATATCCTTGCCCACAATGCCCACATCTGCCGCGCCGTGCTCCACATAGATCGCCACGTCGCTGGGCTTCACCAGAAAATACCGGATACCGGCAGCCGAATTCTCCACCACCAGCTTCCGTGTGTCATGGTAATTTTCCGGACACCCGTAGCCAATGCCTGCCAGAAGCTCATAGACCTTGTCGCCCAGACGGCCCTTGGGCAGCGCCACATTCAGCACCGGCCGCCCGTTTTCCGCCGGCGCCGCTTTGTCCATGCGGGCCAGCTCATCCAGATACAACGCATATCCCACGGCACGGGCGCCGGGACGGAACTGCGCCGCCATGGGGTCATAGCGTCCGCCCTTCAGCACCGCGCCGGGCAGCCCCGACAAATAGCCCTGCAGCACCAGCCCGTTGTAGTATTCCATGTCGTTGACCAGAGAGAGGTCCAGCTTCACCCGCTCGGTTTCCTTCTGCTGCTCCAGCCGTTCACACAGCCCTTTCAGCTCTTCAAGGGCCGCGCCCATAGGCGCATTCAGCGCCAGCGGCCTTGCATCCGCCAGAACCTCCCTCCAATCGCCGGAGAGCATTCCCAGCCGTCCCAGCACTTCCGTTCCCTGTCGGGAAAGCCCCGCCTCTGCCGCGCATTCCTCAAGCTCATGGCGGTTTTTGTCCCGGATACAGGTCAAAAGCCGCGGGCGGGCGGTCTCCGGCGCTCCCACAGCATCCAGCAGACCGGCAACAAAGCCCATATGGCCGATCTCCAGCACGTACTCCCGCCCGGTGCGAGCCAGACTCTCAATGGCCAGAGAGACCGCCTGCGCGGTCACCGTGTCATCCACCGCGCCGATGCACTCCAGTCCCATCTGGCTGATCTCCCGGAACGTATGGCTCTCCCGACTGGGGCGGTATACATTTTCCAGATAGTAAAACCGGCCGCAGCTTCCCTCCTCGATCTGGGCGTTTTTCGCAACGGAGAGGGTCACATCCGGTTTCAGCGCCAGCAGCCGTCCATCCAGATCCGTAAAGGTGATGACCTGCTCGTTGGATAAAAACCGGCGGTTTTCCTGATAAAGCCCATATTCTTCAAAGCGTCCCATATGATACCGGCGAAACCCCGCCTTCTCATACAGCATCCGCAGCTGCAGGGAGATCCGCTCCTGCGGCCGCAGCACATTGAGATCCAGTTCCATTGGCTGCACCCTCCTCACGGGCCTTTCGCGCCCTGTTTGAATGTGGTTATTTTACTTTATTTTGCTAACAAAGTAAAGCATTACTTTGTTAGCGCAGGAAATTCCTCTTTTTTGCACAAGCCGCCGATGATTTCCCTGTGAATTTTCGTTTTTTTCATTTCCGTGAAAGTTTCCGCCGCCGCAGATCGTATTCTAGATAAGCGCGCTTCCTGATTGGAAAGGAGTTGATTCCATGGATCTGAACCAGCAGGCGGAGCATCTGGTCCAAGCCTATGCCGATGCCATTCTCCGCCTGAGTTATACCTACTTAAAAAACACGTATGACGCTCAGGACGTCTGCCAAACCGTCTTTGTCAGGCTGCTGGCGGAACCCCGCACCTTTGAAAGCCCCCGGCAGGAACGGGCCTATGTGCTGCGCATGGCGGCCAACGCCTGCAAGGATCTGCTGAAAAGCCCGTGGCGGAAACGCACCTGCGGTCTGGATGCGTGTCTGGAAATTCCGGCTCCGGAGGCGGAGGACGGTTCGGTTCTGGCAGCCGTAAATGCACTGCCGGCGCATTATCGGGCGGTCATCTATCTCTTTTATTATGAAGGCTATCAGGCCTCGGAGATCGGTCAGATCCTGCGCATTCCCACCGCAACCGTACACACCCGTCTGGCACGGGGACGCACCAGACTGAAAGAACTTTTGGGAGGTACCGCACATGAACAGCTTGTTTGATTACCGGCAGGAGCTGGATGCCCTGCAATTCACCGAAGCACAGAAATCCGCTCTGGCGCGGCAGGCCGTGGAGGCAGCAGGAAAAGCCTCCGCGCCCCGGCGCCGCCGAACCGCCCTGCGGTCGGGGCTGATGGCCGCCTGCCTGATGCTGGCACTGGCGGTGGGCGCCGGAGCCTCCGGTGTTCTCAAAACCGTCGTGGAATCCTTCTCCGGCATCTTCGGCGGCGGGAAGGCCCAGACAGAGATCATTGACAGCATCGGCCGTCCCATCGGCGCCTGCGACACCGACAACGGTGTCACCATCACCGCCGATGCCATTATGGGCGACCGGTATAATGCCGCCGTGGTATTTACCATCCGCCGGGATGACGGCACAGCCCTGCTGCCGGCGGATACCGATCCCGACTCCCTGCTGATGGGCGGCTTCGGCGGCGCAGACCTGAATGTTCTTGGCGGTCTGCACGGCGGCTCCTGGTTCGTGGATGAAGTCCCCGGAGATGACGCCATCCAGATGGTACAGGTCCTCAGCGCCGACGTCCCGCTGACCCGCTGTTCCGCCACCGCGGAATTTGAAGACCTTTGTTGGTTTGATGAATCTGTCGGGCAGCCGGTTGTTCTGATTGAAGGTCATTGGAAATTCCGTTTCGATGTGAACTATGAAGACACCTCCGTTTCCCTTGGCGGAGGAGAGACCTTCCAGCAGGGCGGCATGACGTTCACTGTGGACGGCATCTCCATCTCTCCCGTGGCCGTGAAGGTGGATTACACCGTCAATCGGGAGGTCCAGTGGAGCGACAGCGGCAGCGGGCAGCAGAGCGAACATGACCGTCGCCAGCTGGAGCGGTATCTGGAGAATGTAGAGATCCTGCTGACCACAAAGGACGGCACCGTTCTGGATCTTTCCAACTCCGGCGGCAGCATCAAGCCGGAAAACGGTATGACAAAATGCTCCAAGAGCCTTGTTTTCGAAGAAATCATCCCTCTGGAGGAAATTTCCAGCCTCTCTGTTGGCGGCATTGTGTATCCCATGGCATAAAACGCAGCGGCAGACGAAGCATTTGCTCCGTCTGCCGCTCAATTCTTTTTTTAATCAATGGACTTCCACGCCGTCTCCAGCGCGATCTCCATCATTTCATGGAAGGAGTCCTGCCGTTCCTGTGCGTTCAGAGCCTCTCCGGTAAAGATATGGTCGGAGATGGTCAGAATCGCCAAAGCCTTCTTCCCCAGATAACGGGCCGTCCAGTAAAGTCCCGCCGCCTCCATCTCCACTGCCAGAATCCCGAACTTGCGGTAGGTCTCTGCCGCCTCGGTATTGGCGTTATAGAACTGGTCCGCGGTAAACACCTGCCCCACATCGGCCCGCACGCCCAGCTTCTCCGCCGCCGACACAGCATCCCGCAGCAATCCGTAATCCGCGGTGGCACAGAGCTGTCCGGGGAAGCGGTACTGGTCTGCAAAATGAGAATTGGTGGACGCGCCCATGGCGATCACCACATCCCGCACCTTCACATCCTCACCGATCCCGCCGGCAGAGCCAATGCGGATAATGGACTCCACACCGAAAAACTGATAAAGCTCATAGCTGTAGATACCCACGGAGGGCACACCCATACCGTGGCCCATCACGGAAATTTTTTTACCCTTGTAGGTGCCCGTGTACCCCAGCATATTCCGGACGGTGTTGAAGCAGACGGGATCTTCCAGATAATGCTCCGCCACAAACTTGGCCCGCAGGGGGTCTCCCGGCATCAGCACCACCTTCGCAATGTCCTGTTCCTCTGCCACAATGCTGGCGGAGGGGGATTCTTTGACGGCCATTTTTCATTCCTCCTTGTATATTTTATGTCGAATATTTCTATTTGTTGTCAAATAATGCCCGCAAACTCTCTGTATAAGGCGCCCGGCAGATCCCCTTTTCCGTAACGATTCCGGAAATCAGCCGGTGATCTGTCACATCAAAGGCCGGATTATAGCACGGCACCCCCGACAGCGCCACGGGCTTTTCATACCACATCTCTTTAATTTCGCCGGGGTCCCGCTGCTCAATGGGGATCCGGCTCCCGTCCGGACAGTTCATATCAATGGTAGAGGTGGGGCCAAGTACATAAAAGGGGATCCCGTAATACTGTGCCAGAATGGCAACACCGCTGGTGCCGATCTTGTTGGCGGTATCTCCGTTTGCCGCCACCCGGTCACAGCCTACGAAGCAGGCCTGCACCCAGCCGTTTTTCATAACGATGGACGCCATATTGTCGCAAATCAGCGTCACATCCACTCCGGCCCGATACAGCTCATAGCTGGTCAGGCGGGCACCCTGCAGCAGAGGGCGCGTTTCATCAGAAAACACCCGAAAGCGCATCCCCCGCTCCGTTCCCAGAAGAATCGGCCCGAGGGCCGTTCCATACCGGGAGGTGGCAAGCGGTCCCGCATTACAGTGGGTCAGGATCCCATCCCCGTCTTTCACCAGCGTCAAGCCGTATTCCGAGATGGCTCTGCACTTGGCAATGTCATCCTCATGGATCTCCACAGCCTTGTGATACAGTGCCTCCAGCAGCGCTTCCCGCGGCAGAGCCAACCGGACTTCTGCCGTTTTCAGCATTTCCTTCAATGCCCAGCTGAGATTGACCGCCGTAGGGCGGGCGCTGTTCAGATAGGCCGCCTGTTCTTGGAGCTGCTGGAGAAAATCCCGCGGTTCCCGCGCTTGGATCTGCCTTGCCAAAGTGTAAAGGGAATACGCTGCACAGATTCCGATGGCAGGCGCTCCCCGAACTTTTAAGGACCGGATGGCGTCATACATCTCCTCCGCCGTGGTCAGGGTAAGGAACCGCTCCTCCCCCGGAAGCAGAGTCTGGTCGATAATCACCAGCTCCTCGCGCTCCTTATCATAGCGAATGTTCTCTACATGAGTCACCTGCTTGAGCTGCTCTTTCATTCCGCGTTCCTCTCCTTCCGCAATTCCCGATACATTCCCCGCAGACTCCGCAGCCGCGCCGTCTCCCCGTCTGTCAAAGCAACCGGGCTTCCCAGCAGCCGGGCGTTCCGAACAATGTTTGCCGTGTGCTCCACCGTCTCCATCCGGTCAAATGCCTCCCACAAGTCTGCTCCCCATGTGAGGGCGCCGTGATTGGCCAGCAGGACGGCGTTATGGTCCGCCAGATAAGGCAGAACGCTTTCCGGCACCTCCTCCGTAGACAGCATGGCAAAAGACTGCGTGCAGGGCACGCTGCCAAGCCCCACTGCCAGCTCCGCCAGATACGGCGTCTCCAGTCCCTGACGGCACACGGCAAACGCCGTTGCCGCAGCGGGGTGTGCGTGAACCACGGCTCCGGTATCCGGACGGCGGCGATACACCGCCAGATGGAGCTTTCCCTCAGAGGTCGGATGGCGGCTGCCCTCCAGCACCGTTCCCTCCAAATCGGTCACCAGCAGCATCTCCGGCGTCATGCGCCCCTTGCTGACACCGGAAGGCGTCATCAGCAAACGATCCTCTTCCACCCGCAGGGAAAGGTTTCCGTCATTGGCAACCACATAGCCCCGATCATACAGCAGTCTGCCGATCTGGCAGATCAGCTTCCGTTCCGCTTCATACGTCATGACGCTCCCCCCTGTTCACAGGTTCATACCCTGCGGATATAATCCGCCTTTCTGGGCTTCGGCGCAGGAGCGGGACCGTCGGCATAACCCAAAATACAGTTGCCTATCCCCCGATAGGTCTCCGCCACTCCCCATTCCCGCAGCAAAGCCTTGCCCTCCGGCATATCAAACAATTCTCTGGCACGGTTGATCCAGCAGGAACCAATGCCCACAGACCATGCGGCGTTCATCAGATTTCCCATCACCAGAGAGCCGTCGGCAAACCAGTTGGGGTTTTCTCCATCCGCCAGCACCACGATCACCGTGGGCGCTCCGTAGAAGGGATCCGAGTCGGGGTTCCCGAGAATCTGCGCGTTGAGCCGGGACAGCCGCGCAATGGTCTCTGCGTCCTGCACCACCACCATAATCGGGGACTGCCGCCCCTTTCCGGTCGGCGCCCAGGTGCCGGCCTCCAAAATGGCGTCCAGCGCTTCCCCACTGATCTGCTCCGGCCGGTATTTGCGGATGCTGCGCCGCTCTTTCAATACCTGTAAGGTCTCATTCGTCATGTGCTCAAACTTCCTTTCCTGTCAGGATACCTGCATTATACCACGGCAAAAAGCGTCCGCCAACCGGTTTCCGGCACGCTGCCGTCAAATTTCCGGAGACCTCTCCATCTCCATACCGCTCATATCCTGTATTCACGCCGCATAGGATGGAGCAACTAGAGGCGGGGAGTGAAGCGTTTGAAGGAAAATATGGAGGAGCGTGCACAGCGTCTCGCTCTTTACATCATAGAGAACCGGACCACAGTCCGCGCCGCCGCACAGAAATTCGGGATCAGCAAAAGCACGGTCCACAAAGATATTTCCGAGCGGCTTCCTCAATTCAACCGAACGTTATACCTGCAGGTAAAAGAGATATTGGAAATCAACAAGGCCCAGCGGCACATCCGGGGCGGTATCGCCACCCGGAAAAAATACCGCGGCGCATGAGGAGGAATCGTCTATGGCAAACCGTCCGCAGAAAGGACCGTCCCCAAACGGTCAGCCGCTCTTCCGGGAACCGGAAGTCCGCCGCTGGCCCCACCCCGTCAGTGAGCAGCCCCGCAGCCTCCCCGCCTCCGCGCGGGATCCTGACGCCGCTCTCTACTACATTCACTGCGCGCTGTCCTATCAAAATCAGCTGCTTGCCGATATCAAGGCGGTTTTGGACCGGCTGGCTGCCGATCCGGAGGAAAAATAGCGGCATTCCCGCTATTTTTTCTCTTGTGCTTTCCGGGGACGAGCTATATAATAGGTTTGATTTTTATATTATGTAAATCTATTTCAAAGGAGCACCGTTCCCATGTCTGAGCCACATCATCATTCCCGCCGCCGTCACCGCCGCCGTATCCGTTGGGGACGGCTGCTTCTGCCGGCAGCTTTGCTGATCCTTCTGGTCATTGCCGGATACCGCCTGCTGTTTCGCGCTCCGGAGCAAAAGCAGCCGGAGATACCCGATCCTCCTCAGGAAGAGTCCACCCTCTCTCCGGAGGAGCAGGCCGCCGCAGAAGCCCTCCGCTCTCACGCAGAGCGCAAGCCCGATTTCTACACCATTCTGCTCTCCGGTGTGGATGACCACAACGGCGGCAGCGACACCAATATTCTGGTGGCAGTCGATGCCGCCGGAGATTCCATTTACGGTGTCAGCATCCCCCGGGACACCAAGGCGATCATTGACGGCAAAGCCCACAAGATCAATTACGCTTACAACTCCGGCGGCACCCGGCTGCTGGCGCAGACCATCTCCCGGCAGCTGGGCATTCCGGTGGATTACACGGTTCAGGTGGACCTGCAGGGCTTTGCGGCACTGGTGGACGCCATTGGCGGCGTGCCCTTTGACGTGCCCATCAATATGAACTATGACGATCCCTATCAGGATCTTCACATTCATTTGGACAAGGGTTTCCAGACTCTGAACGGCTCCAACGCCTTAAAGGTCGTCCGCTTCCGCCACAACAACGACGGCACCGGCTACGGCAGCGAGGACATTGGCCGTATGCAGACTCAGCAGGCCTTTTTGAAGGCTGTGGCGAAAAAAGTCCTCACCGCGGAAAATCTCGGCAAGGTGGATGATTTTGTCAAGATTTTTAACACCTATGTAGAAACCGACCTGACGCTGGGCAATCTGGCATGGCTGGGAAAAGAAGCCATCACCATGGGTGCCGACTCCATTGAATTCTCCACCTTGCCAAACAGCTGGAAATCGCCTTACATTTATCTGGACGCAGAGGCTACGCTGGCGCTGGTAAATGAACACTTGAACCCCTATGTGGAAGATCGGGTGCCGGAGGATCTGAACATTCCATCCTGACGCTGCGAGCCGCTTTCCGGTCCGGACCAGAAAGGAAGAACCTGCCTTGAAAAAACGTTTTCCCGCCCTGCTGCTGGCGCTGTGCCTGTTGTCCGGTTCCGCTCTGGCGATCAAGGACAGCACGGAGAATTTTATCCGCACCAAAACCTATGCCGGTCAGTTTTCCGACCTGAAACCGGATTCCGTCTTTTTTGACAACGTCTCCGCCCTTTACGAATATGGTCTGTCCGTGGGTACCTCCGGCAGTGTTTACGGTCTCACAGACCCTTTGACGGTGGGACAGGCGGTGATTTTTGCCGGACGCATCCGCAGCCTTTACCGCACCGGCGACCCCGAAGCCGGCCCCGGCCAATTCGGCAGAAAGGGCGACCTCTCCACCGCAATGCGGTATCTGCGCTACCTGCGGGCCGAGGCGATCCCGCTGGACAGTGCGCTGGAACCGCTTCTGGACCGCCCTGCCACCCGTGCCCAGATGGCACATATTCTGGCCTCCGTTCTTCCAGAGGAAGCCCTTCCCGGCATCCATGACGCCGCAGTGACCGAAGGATACGCCACCCACCGGGCCATTACCGATGTAACCGAATACACCTCCTATTACCGGGACATTCTGGCGCTGTACCGCAAGGGCATCTGTATGGGAAGCGACCGCCGCGGCTCGTTCCATCCCGGCAGCCTGATTACCCGTGGGGCTGCGGCCGCCATGCTGACCCGCATGGTAGACCCTGCCCTGCGGGTAGCCCCCGCGTGGTCCGCAGATGCGGTCCCCGCTCCGGCAGGCGTCACACTGAGCCAGCTGGTCGAACCGGGCCGTTATGCAGCCGCCCCCGCCACACCGGCAGAGATGGACAGCTCCGTCCGCTTCATGCTGGCCGCCGGCAGCAATCAGCTCAAGCTCAACTACCCCTCCCTGACCAGCGATTCCGCCCGCAAGGTTCTAAAAGATGCCCTGAGCGCCGTCAAACAGTACAGCGAGCAAAGCTACAACAGCGCCGCCTGTACCTACACTGCGCAGGGTTCCATGACCATTACCTTTTCCTCCACGGCCGTCCAGAAGGAGCTGCCTGCCTACCGTCAGGCCACCATGGACGCCGCGCTGTCCGTGCGGCAAAAGCTGTGGCAGGAGGGGCGCCTGACCAGTTCCATGTCGCAATGGGAGATCGCCCGGGTCTATTATGACTGGATCTGCGAAAACTGCACCTATGACAGCGCGGCCAACGAGACCGCCCTCAGTCATCTGCCGTACAGCCTGTTTCACAAGGGGCTCGCCGTGTGCGACGGTTATACCGGCGCTTATAATCTGCTGCTGAAGCTGGAGGGCATCCAATGCGGCTCCCGGTTCAGCAGCGACCACATCTGGACCTCAGCCGTGCTGGACGGCACCGAATATCACATTGACACCACCTGGGGAGACGGGGCACGGGGCAGCCGCGAGACTTATTTCGCCATGACGCCCGCCCAATCCCGCCTGTATCACGGCATATCCTGAACCACCGCCCCGGCAGACCGCAGAGCAGTCTGCCGGGGCGGCGGTTTCTTATGCGAAGGTCAGGACGGTACCGGTCTTGCCTTCCAGCGCTTCCAGACACTTGTCCAGACTGGTGATGATGGCTTTCCGGTCCGGATTGGCACGGACGAACTTCATCGCCGCCTGTACCTTGGGCAGCATACTGCCCACGCCGAACTGCCCCTCCTCGACGTATTTTGCCGCCTCTGCCAGACTCAGATGACTCAGATCCTGCTGATCCGGTTGTCCGAAGCGGATCGCTACCTTCTCCACCTCAGTCAGAATCAGCAGCAGGTCTGCCCCCACCTCTTCTGCCAGCAGCTCCGCGGCAAAATCTTTATCAATGACCGCCGCTACACCTTCCAGAACCCCGTCCGGCCGTTCTACCACCGGAATACCGCCTCCGCCGCAGGTAATGACGATGGCATAGTCCCACAGC
>JAPFEH010000064.1 GCA_026169195.1 Dysosmobacter sp.
ATCCAGATTCTTATTGAATACAGAATCTGAAATTTCATTACTGCTTTGAACTGTTGTGTCAGTCGGCAATTTTATTTCCTTCACTTTGAATTTGGACATTACCGTAATATACAAATAACTCACCACTGCCGAAAGCAGTGCCATCAGTGCCGGTATGAATAAAGGATTAGATGAGTATGGTGGGCAAAATCCTGTTACCATCTCTTTGTATTTTTCGAAAGTTGGCGCAGCAAAAATGGCCATCAAAAAGCCAGCCAGAATGAGTCCGGCAGCAACATGAACAAATACCGTAGAGAATCGAATCGCATGAAGTTTTCTATACCTACTCTGTGGAATCTTGCGGGGCTCAACTTTATAAAAAAGCTGTTTTAAGATTCCTTGCTCCACTTCATCCTCATTAACAGAAATTACTTTTTCCTTATCTTCCGGTACAGAATCCCCTTTTTCAAAAGTTGCCATCGAAATCTTGAGAGCAGATTTTCTGATAGCTTTGTATCGAAGAAGCCGTCTTTTCAGTCGTCCCTTCTTTTGGACGATCTTTTCATCCTCGGCCAGAAAAGTTTCAATAATACTGCTTTTACCCGATCCATAAGGTCCGGTCAATGCAATGTTCCTGATTTTCTTATTTTCAAACGCCCAGCGTAAGGCTGTAATATACTCATCGCCATTTTGAATATTATCGGCCGGCAGTAAGTCCCCGTACTCAGGCTGCTTCACGTCCTTTTGCTCACTTCTATTTTGGATAAAACCAGAACACCTTTGTTTCAGCGCAGATGCAAGACTACTTGCCGTTCTAAAGACACGATCAATAAAAACCATCGGACTCACCCTCTCTGTTCAAATGATCTATTTAAGGAACCTGGAATGTTGGACATACTGTTTTCTTTGGTACCCCTGTTTTCATTACACGTTATGGCTATTCTTTGTTTATGCGACGCATTTTCCGTGTCTGTTCACCGCACAGACTTTCTGCCTTCTCTTTACAGATGTACATTGCATTTAGTATAGCTGTATTTTCAGGAACCGACAAGAATTTATTGGAAAGTATCAGCAAAAATTGCCCTGTTTTGTTTATACCTCTTTTCTCGTCTTTTCTTATTGTGGTAAAATCAGTTTAACATAATTTTGTCCAAAAAGCAGAACTATCACCTTCGTTATAGTAGAAAGCGGATGATGCGCACTATGTACACCCTCACGATAAACGAGAAAACGGTATCCATTTTCCCGAGTTTGGAAGCAAATGCCCCTATTATCTACCTCAACACCTTCTCCGGCGAAGAGCAAAAGGTGTACGAGGCCGCGCGGGCTGCTGGCTGCCCGCCGTTCACACTGGTGGCTATCACCGATCTGGACTGGAACCACGATATGGCCCCCTGGGATAGTCCATCCGCTTTCAAAAACGCGGACCCCTGCACCGGCGGGGCGGACGACTATCTGCGGCTTCTGACCGAGGAGATCATTCCGGCGGCAGAGAAAGAGATTGGCAACGTTCCTCGTTGGCGCGGCATCGCCGGGTACTCGCTGGCCGGGTTGTTTGCCCTCTACGCCATCTACCGGACGGAGCTGTTTTCCCGGGTGGGCAACATGTCCGGCTCCCTCTGGTTCCCCGGAATGAAAGCGTATATCTTCTCCCATGAGCCAAAGCGTCGGCCGGACTGCATATACTTCTCCTTGGGAGACAAGGAGAGCAAAACCAGGAATCCGATCCTGCGCACGGTTCAGGAGAACACCGAGGAGATATGCGCTTATTACCAGCGCAGGGGGATCGACACGGTGTTCCGGCTGAATCCTGGCAACCACTTTGTCCAGAGCGTGGAGCGCACCGCGGCCGGTATTGTCTGGATGCTGGGCCGGTAAGCCTTGTCGAGCCGGATGTTTACCGTTATACTGGCAGCAGGAAGGCATTGTCAGAGAAGTGCCGCGTTGCAGTGACAAACACATACCATGCACACAAGGGAGAAAAGGCCGATGAATACACCTACATTGGAAACGGAGCGGTTGATTTTACGAAAATTCACAGAGCAGGACATGGACGCGCTGTTCCTGATTCTTCAGGATGAAGAAGTCAATCGGTTTCTGCCCTGGTATCCAGTGAAAACCATGGACGAAGCCAAGCAGTTTTACGAGGAACGATACGCGCCGATCTATGCCCAGCCCCGCGGGTATGCCTATGCGATCTGTCTTAAAGAGCGCAACACCCCAATTGGCTACATAAACGTGGCCATGGACGAACAGCACGATTTCGGCTATGGGCTTTCCAAGGAATATTGGCACAAAGGAATCGTCACGGAAGCGGGCCGGGCGGTGATCGCGCAGGTGAAAAAGGATGGTTTGCCCTATATCACCGCTACGCATGACCGAAACAACCCCAGAAGCGGCGGTGTGATGCGAAACGTGGGTATGAAATACCAATATTCCTACGAGGAGCAGTGGCAGCCGAAAAACATCCTGGTCACATTTCGGATGTATCAGCTGAATCTGGACGGAGAGAAAGAACGGGTCTACAAAAAATACTGGGACAGCTCGGACGTTCACTTTATCGAGGCGGGGATATAATGACCATGCAAATTCGAAAACTACGCCCCGGCGACGATCTCTTCGCTGTCAGCCGGGTGTACGAGGAGAGCTGGCGGGAAGCGTATCGTGGACTGCTCCCCCAGGAATATCTGAACAGCATCCCGTTGGGAAAATGGGTCCCCTATCTGGAACAGGCCGGCCGGGAGTCACTGCTTTTGCTGAAGGGAGAAAAAATCGTAGGCACTGCCAGCTGCTGTGCCAGTCGGACGCCGGAGCTGGCAGGCTGGGGTGAGATCGTTTCCCTCTATCTTCTGCCCGAATACTGGGGGAACGGCTGGGGAAAGGCACTGCTTTCCGCCGCAGTGAAGCAGTTGGAATCCATGGGCTATCGTGACCTTTTCCTGTGGGTACTGGAGGGAAATCAGCGGGCCAGAGCTTTCTATGAGTGCATGGGATTCCGCCCCAGCGGAGCCTATACGGAAGATGAGATCAGCGGGATGCCGGTGCGGGAAATCCAGTACCGCTTAGAAAGGACGGACAATTTATGCCGACTTCCCAAGTGACCGTCCATTTCCCCTGCCCGGTGGAGCGGGTGTGGCCAACCGCGGCCGACCTCTTCCACACCGCCTGGCGGCGGAACTGGCAGGCGTTTTCCTGATGCGGAAAAAAGCATGAGACAGCCAAAGGCCCCCGGCGAAAAGCCGAGGGCCTGCTTCATTCTCACTTCACCCAATGAGCCACGGCATCCCGCAGGAAGCGGGCGCAGCCGGGCACTCGTTTGTCGTAGTAGGCGGTGAACCGCTCGTCCATCACATAGAGCTCCGCGATCCCCCGGTGCCTGGCCGGGTCGTACTGCTTCCCGGTAATGGTGAGCCACCGGCGGTGGAGGGCGGTGATCTCCTTGCCCTCTTGATCTTCCGGGGACAGCCCGGCCTGGACGGCTGCCTCCAGCCGCTCCTGGATCTCCCGGCCCAGGTCCGTCCATTCCTGATACTGCGCCTGGGTCAGGCCCATCACCGCGGCGTTGGCCTCGTCCACCTCCTGGTCGCCATACTTGGTCCGGATCTCCGCTCCGTAGACTTTCTCATTATGGGTTACCGTGCGCCGCTTGAACGCCTCAAATTTCTGCTCGTCGCTCATGATCTCGTTCCTTTCTTCCACTCCGATGGTGTCTTTCACCGACCGGATGAGCTGTTCCAGCCGCTCCCGCTCCGCCTCCAGCGCGGCCAGGTGGTTTCGCAGGGCGGCCAGACGGTCAAAGGAGGGATCGTCCAGACATTCCTTGATCTGGGCCAGCTCCACCCCGAGGGCCCGGTAATAGAGAATGTCCTGCAGCCGGTCTACTTCCGCCCCGCCATAGTAGCGGTAGCCGCTCTCCGCCACCCGGCTGGGCTTGAGCAGGCCGATCTGGTCGTACCAGCGCAGGGTGCGGGTGGTCACCCCGGACAGGCGCGACAGTTCCTGAATGGAATACTCCATAAACATCCCTCCTTGATGATACTGTATCAGTTGACGGAGCGTCAAAGTCAAGAGGAAAATATCCTGCTTCCCACCAATTTAAAAATCTGTTATACTGGGAACACGATCGGCAAGGGCCGGACGTACTCCCATCCGCACACCATCCCTGTCATCCAAGAAAACCGTGAAAAGGAGTATGCTCAATGTTCGGTCCAGATCCCAACGCAGTTCATCCCAGCGAACACATCCCCGGCATCTGCTGCATTAAAAATATCATCACCCGTCCGAATATTGAGGTCGGAGCCTATCCCTATTACGATGACGCTCCCACCGGAGGCGACACTGTGGCGGGAAATGATGTGTGGATGGGGCAGCATGTCACGGTTCTGCCCGGAGTCCATATCGGTGACGGCACCATCATCGGGGCAGATTCCGTAGTGTCCGGCGATATCCCGCCCTATGCCATCGCAGCGGGAAATCCCTGCCGCGTGATCCGTCCCCGCTTTGACCCGGATCTGACAGATTACCTGCTGGAACTCCGGTGGTGGGACTGGGATGCAGAAAAAATTTTCCGCAATCTGGAGATCCTGTGCAGCGGCGATCTGACACGGATCCGTTCCATTGTTCCGTAACGGGAGGTTCCCATATGAAGCTTGCAATTCTATCCGATGCCCACGGTCTGCTGAGGCCGGAGGTGCTGGAGCGCTTAAAGACCGCCGACGCCATTCTCCACGGCGGGGACATCAACCGTCCTGCCATTGTGGAACAGCTGCGGCAATATGCTCCGCTGTATGTCGTTCGGGGCAACAACGATCATGAATGGGCGGAACAGCTCCCCCACGACCGGACTCTGATGCTGGACGGCGTGACCTTTTTCATGGTCCACAATAAAAAAGAAGTGCCCGCTGACCTGACAGGCGTGGATGTGGTGGTGTTCGGACACTCCCACAGGTATGTGCAGGAGGAAAAGAATGGGGTCCTCTGGCTGAATCCGGGTTCCTGCGGTCCCAGACGCTTTCATCAGGAAATCACCATGATGATGGCGGAACTGTCGAACGGAAGGATTCATGTGGAAAAGGTCACGATCCCCCTTCCCGTGCCGTAAGGAGACAGGCCGCCTGTCCCCGCCAACGGTCCGCACTGGCGGATACCGCAAGCCGGCCGGTCATCAATCGCTGCAAAATTGTATAGAAAGGCGTTCACATGAAAAGCGAAGCGTTTCAAATCGGCCAGGTTCCCGCAGTGTTATATGGGGAACCTGCGGAGCATGGCTATATATTTCTCCATGGTCAAATGGGCTGCAAGGAGGAGGCGCAGGCCTTTGCCCGCATACTCTGCCCCAGAGGATTTCAGGTCTTATCCATCGACCTTCCCGATCACGGAGCCCATCAAGGCCACGGAGAAACGCTCACCCCATGGAGCGCGATCCCGGACATTCAGGCAGCCCTGCGCTGGAGCTCCCTGCGTTGGAAAACCGTCTCTCTCCGCGCAAACAGCATCGGGGCTTATTTTGCCATGCTGGCCTTTCCGGTACCGGCCCGTGCCCTGCTGGTTTCCCCCATTCTGGACATGGAGCAGCTGATTCTGACCATGATGGGATGGGCCGGTGTGACCGAGGAACAGCTCAAGCAGCACGGAAAACTCAGCACCGATTTTGGTCAAACCCTGTCTTGGGAATATCTTTGCTGGGTGCGGGAGCATCCCGTTATGGAATGGAGCTGCCCTGTGCACATTCTATATGGAAGCGAGGACCATTTGACTCCCCGCCGGACGGTCGAAGCATACGCCCGCCGCCGCGGTGCGCAGCTGTCTGTACTGGATGGCGGAGCACATTGGTTCCACACTCCGGAACAGCTGGCTGCTTTGCAGCAATGGGAAGTGCTGTGGTCATTGCCTCCGGAGCCGGTCTGATCCACCGGAGCACCCCCTGCAAATCCAGCACCTCCGACTTGCGGATTCCATGCCGCCGTTTTGCTGCGCACCTGCCTGAATCACAAGAAACAAGGGGACCCTCCGGAGTCCCCTTGTTTCTATCAATGCCTGTTACTGTTGGATTTTTTGATCCATCCGAGCCAATAAAAATGCCAGCAGGAAACCGCCGGCGCAGCAAAGCGCCGACAGCAGCGGCTCCCCCGGCGCATATTCTGTGGGCAGGATGACCAGCGTGGATGCCAGAACAAAGCCCAAAATTCCGTGGAAGGCAATGGAGTAATGCCGCTTGAAAAACCAGTTCACCAAACGTGCCAGCAGCACGATCGCCAGAAACATTCCCGGCAGGCTGGCTGAAAGCACCAGCAGATCCATGTGCGCCAGCCCCTCCAGCATGGGCTGATACAGCCCCAGCGCCATCATGACGGAGGATGACGTCATTCCGGGGATCACGATGCTCATTCCCCACAGGATGCCGCAAAAATTATACCACCAAAAATTGGGTTCGACCGTGACCTCCGCAATGCGGCTGACATAAAAGAGTCCGGCAAACACCGCTCCCGCGCAAACCAGCAGACTCACCCAGGAAGCAGCAGAGCGCCCTTCTTTCCCGGCCTCTCGGAACAGCGCCGGTACGGTGCCCGCGATCAAACCCAAAAAGAGCCACGTGGTCACCGTATTGGAAATGCTGATGGCGGCGGCAATGCCTCTGGCAAACCCCAGAAAGCCTGCGCACCAGCCCAAGGCAATGGGCGGGAACCACTTCCAATACTTGGGGATCGCCGTACGGGGATGGGTCAGGACTTCCATAAAGGGCCGGTAAATATCGAACACCACCGCCAGTACACCGCCGGAAACCCCCGGCAAAATGGCGCCAGCCCCGATCAGAAAGCCGCAGAGCAGGTCCCGCAGCCAGCGGATCATGAAATTTTGATCATGCGGTATTGCCATGAATCTGCCTTCTTCCGGTCAGTTTCTTTGTGTTTCACATATGATAGCAGTTTTGCCACGGTCTTACAATCCCATACCGGTCCTGAACTTGTAAATTTTTCTCGCAGTTTTATGATCACTGTTTAATATGCACAAATTTATCCCATTTTCTTTTTCTTCTCTGTCTTCTTTTTCTGTTGACAGAAAAACCGATAACGTGTAAACTGCATAGCAGATAACCAAACAAGTTCATACCGCAAAGACGATGAAGAGAAGAGTACGCAGACAGATACGTCAAAGAGAGCCTCCAGTGGTGGAAAGAGGCACGGAAGGGTCTGCCGAAGATGGTCTTGGAGTTGCGTGGCCGACTGCCCTGCGGCATAGGTCACGACGTGTGCGCACGTCACAGCGCAGAGGTGTATTGGCACTTCATAAGGCCGCTTCCGCGAGGGAGCGTGTGAATCAAGGTGGTACCGCGGGTTTCCGACTCGTCCTTGAAGCAATTGGGCTTCAGGGACTTTTTTGTTGTTTGAATTTCCCCGTAAAGGAGTTTTGATATTGTGAACGAGTCCATCATTCAGATCCGGCATCTGAATAAAACCTTCGGCAGCGGCGAAACCGCCGTGCGCGCGCTGGAGGACATCAATCTGGAGATCCGCCAAGGGGAGATCTTCGGGATCATCGGTCTCTCCGGCGCCGGCAAATCCACGCTGGTACGGTGCATGAACCTGCTGGAGCGTCCCACAAGCGGCAGTGTTCTGGTCAATGGCAGGGACATGACCGCCCTTTCCGAAAAAGAGCTGCGTCTGGCCCGGCGGGAGATCACCATGATCTTCCAGAGCTTCAACCTGCTGATGCAGCGCACCTGTCTGAAAAACGTATGCTTCCCCATGGAATTGAGCGGCATCCCTGCCGCACAGGCCAAAAAGCGGGCGGCGGAACTGTTGGATCTGGTCGGGCTTCTGGATAAGGCTGACGCCTATCCTTCCCAGCTTTCCGGCGGGCAGAAGCAGCGGGTAGCCATTGCCCGTGCCCTTGCCACCGATCCTAAGGTGCTTCTCTGTGATGAAGCGACCTCTGCGCTGGACCCCACGACCACCGCTTCTATTTTAGCTCTGCTGAAAGATCTGAACCAGAAGCTGGGGGTCACCGTTGTCGTCATCACCCATCAGATGAGCGTCATTGAGGAGATCTGTTCCCGGGTCGCCATTCTGGATGGCGGAACGGTGGCAGAGCAGGGCGCGGTGGAGGAGATCTTCTCCCATCCCAAAACCGATGCCGCCCGCCGTCTGGTATACCCCGGCGGCGCCAGCGTCCAGCAGTATCCTTCCGGAACCCACGCCGTCCGCGTCGCCTTCAACGGCGGTACTGCCTATCAGCCCCTGATCGCATCTCTGGCGATCGACTGCGGGGTCAAGGTCAATATTCTGGGCGCAGATACCCGCAACATCGACGGGAAAGCGTTCGGCACCATGCTGCTGGGACTTCCCGACGATCCCAATGAGGCTGCCAAAGCCTTGAGCTATATCCGTTCCCAATCGAATGTGACCGCAGAGGAGGTGGAATACCATGGTTGAGACCATTACAGCTTTCTG
Organism: Dysosmobacter sp.; assembly: GCA_026169195.1. Classification (GTDB taxonomy): domain Bacteria; phylum Bacillota; class Clostridia; order Oscillospirales; family Oscillospiraceae; genus Oscillibacter. The sequence goes on from JAPFEH010000064.1 coordinate 8,430, forward strand.
GGCCCAATACGGCAATATCCTGCTGGAAGGAACATGGGAGACCCTTGTCATGGTCGCCATTTCCACAGCGCTGGCGTACCTGATCGGCGTCCCCTTGGGGGTGGCTCTCATCATCACCCGGCCGCAGGGCATCCGTCCCCACCGGGTATTTTACGAAGTGCTTGGCTGGATCGTCAATGTGGGGCGCTCCCTTCCCTTTGCCATTTTGCTGGTCGCTCTGATGCCGTTCACCCGCCTGCTGGTGGGCACTGCCATCGGTGTCAAGGGCGCGATCCCGCCTCTGGTGATCTCCGCCGCCCCCTTTGTGGCCCGCATGGTGGAAACGTCTCTCTGTGAGGTAGACGCCGGTGTGGTGGAAGCCGCTCAATCCATGGGCGCATCGACGCTTCAGCTGGTATGGAAGGTCTATCTGCCGGAAGCGAAGCCCTCTTTGGTTCTGGGCGGAGCCATTTCCGTGGTGACCATTCTGGCATACACCGCCATCGCAGGCATGGTCGGCGCCGGCGGTCTGGGCAATATCGCCATTCAATACGGCCACAGCCGCGGCGTTACCTCTTTGATGTGGGTAACCGTGGTCATTCTGATCGTCTTTGTGCAGATCGTGCAGCTGGTTTTCAACCGGCTGTCCAGATCCATGGATAAGCGGCTGGACCGCTCATCCAAGCCGGTCGGGTTCTTTGCCCTGTTTTCCCGGCTGACCCATACCAAATAATTGGTATTTCTTTATTTTCACCGCCTGTCTCTTGGAATTCCGGCAGGTGCTTGAAATAAGCAAAATCTGAAAAACAAACTGGAGGAACCCATCATGAAAAAGTTTTTGACTCTGGCACTGACCCTGACCCTGTGCCTGTCTTTGGCCGCCTGCGGCGGCAGCGACGCCCCTGCCGACGCCCCCGCCCCCGAAGCAGAGGGCGCGGAAACCACCACATTGACCGTCGCCGCCTCCCCCACCCCCCACGCTGTGATTCTGGAGCAGTGCGTCCCCATTCTGGCAGAGCAGGGCATCGAGCTGGTCATCAATCAGTACGATGATTATGTAATCCCCAATACCGCCGTGGAAGACGGCGACGAGGACGCCAACTATTTCCAGCACATTCCCTACCTGCAGGAGTTCAACGAGACCCGCGGCACCCATCTGGTAGAGGTTGCCGGCGTGCATATCGAGCCCATGGGCATCTACGCCGGCAAGACCGAATCTCTGGAAGCTCTGGCCGACGGCGCTGTGATCGGTATTCCCAATGACCCTACCAACGAAGGCCGTGCCCTGCTGCTGCTGGAGGCACAGGGGCTCATCAAGCTGAATGACAGCACCAACCTGTCCGCCACGCCCAATGACATCGCCGAGAATCCCAAGAACCTTCAGTTTCAGGAGATCGAGGCCCAGACTCTGCCCAGCTCCCGTCCCGATCTGGATCTGGCAGTCATCAACTCCAACTACGCACTGGGGGCAGGCTTGAATCCCACCACGGATGCGCTGGCAGTGGAATCCGGAGATTCTCCGTATGTCAACGTGCTGGTCGTGAAGGAAGGCAGCGAAAACAATTCTGCCGTTCAGGCTCTGGTAGAGGTCCTGCATTCTGACGCCATCCGGGACTTCATCACCGAGGAATTCGGAGGCGCAGTGCTGCCCGCCTTCTAAGATACAGAATCCGCTGATTCATCGAAACTTCAAAGCGTCCCTCCGCTGTGCATACAGCGGAGGGACGCTTTTCCCGTTCAATATCCGTTGACCATGACATCCAGAACCCTTGCAGCTACGGAGCCGGCCACCGAGCTTCCGCCGCCGCCGTTCTCCACCAGCACCACAAAGGCATAGGGTGTTTCTTCATTCCGTAAAAAGCCGGTAAACCACGCATGGGGCGTCTGTCCGCTTCCCACCTCAGCCGTGCCGGACTTGGCACACAATTCCATATTGGGAAACCGGTCGCTGCCATACGTCTTTTCCACATTGTCCGCCATCAGCTCTGCCACTGTATCAGCAGTCTCTTTTGAAAGCAGCCGGTCTGTCCTGCGGGTCATATGCGGCAGAGAGGGCAGTCCCATGGAGTTTACGGTTTTTCCGATCAAATATGGCTGAGCGGCCTTTCCGCCGTTCGCCACAGCTCCCATATAAACCATCAGAGCGCAGGGATTGACCAGATCCTTATGCTGCCCTACTCCGGCCCAGCCCAATTCGCCGTCCGTCAGTCCGTCCCACTGAAAAGAACCGGCCGCCGTGGGGATCCCGTCCAAACGATAGCTGTCCGTCAACCCCGCCTGCTCCGTATAATCCGCCAGCGTATCCGCCCCCAGTTCCACTGCGATCTGCGCAAACGCCACATTGCAGGAGTTTGCAAAGGCGTCTCCGATCTGTTGTTCTCCGTGGACGCCGGAACAGACGATGGTCTCCCCTCCCAGTTGGATGCTGCCCTTGCAATCCCAAGTCCGGTTCTGCAGATCCGGAATCCTCTCCAAAGCCGCCGCCAATGTCACCGTTTTATAAACGGATCCGGGCGTCACCGCTGCCGAAAGAAACCGATTGAGGTACGCCCCTTGATAGCGGTCACTGGTCTCGATGTCCGCTGGAACATGCAGGGGATCGTAGCTGGGGGCAGAAACCATGCACAGCACCTCTCCGGTTTGATAGTTGTACACCGCCACCGTTCCGGAACGCCCCTTCAACGCTTGAAATGCCTCATAATTGTAGCGGGCGTCGATGGTCAAATACAGCTCGCCCCCCCGCTTGGCGCCAAATGCGCCATTGATCCGGTTATATCCTGTCAGCCGATCCGCAAACGCGTTGAGGGCTCCGGTGCCGATGCTTCCCTTCAAATCCCCGACTGCGTGAAGCGTAGCCTTTCTGACGGTTTCATTCTCGTGATAAGTCCGTTTTCCATCCCGGACATCGGAAAGCACATCCCCGTCCCGATCCAGCACGGTACCGGCCGCCAGAACCCCATCCGTATCGTACAAGTGCCGGTTAAAGGCAGAAGACGCCCAGCTGCCGCCATCGAACCAGCAGCGCCCCAGAAAAATTCCCAGACCCGCTGCCAGAAGTGCCGCCAGAAGCGCGCAGACCAGCGCCCGATGTTCAATCTTCTTCATGCCCCGCCTCCTCTTCTTCCCCGAAGGGGTCCTGCGGCTCCTCCACCATACGGCGGATCTCCTCCCGCAGCCGGCGCTGCGGCTTTCTCTGAATGGCAAAGCTGGCATTCTCTCTGGTATCAGCCGCTTTCAAAAAGGCCAGAAGTCCCCAAGCAGACATCATGGCAGAGCCGCCGTTGGACACAAAGGGGAAGGTCACGCCTGTCAACGGCAGCAGATCCACCGACCCAAATACATTCAAGCAGGTTTGAAACACCAGCAACGATCCTGCCGCGCAGGCGGCAATGATATAATAGCTGGACCGGCCGACGCGGCAGGCCCGCACAGTGAAGATCGCCAGAGTCACAATGCTGAGAACTGCCAGCACCGCAATCAGCAGTCCCCATTCCTCGCACAGCATGCCAAACACCAGATCTGTGTCTGCCGCCGGTATCCGGTGGAGCCAGCCATTTCCGCCTCCCATTCCAAAAAGGCCGCCGGATGCCGCAGCAGACATGGTGCGCGTCTGCTGATATCCTGTGGTGGAGGCCGCCTCCCATGCGTGCCCCCATGAAGCAAACCGGCTGAGAATATAGGGCTTGAAGGTCACAATGATCCCGGCGCCAAACACAGCCCCGCCGCAGATCAGCGTTAACGTCGCCCAGTCTCCGGAGCGCAGATAGGCGATCACCAGAAAGGTCACAAAGAAAATGGCTGCCGTTCCAAAGTCGCTCATCAAGCCCAGCAATCCGATGCAAATGCCGGTCAAGAGGATGAACATGGTAAGATTGCGTTTGTGGAACAGCCGCTCCAGTGTAGCCGCCCCTGCAAAAATATAACAGATCTTCGCAATTTCCGAAGGCTGAAAGCTGAGACCGCCGATGGAGATCCAGTTGACCGCCCCGTATTTTGCCTGCCCCAGCACCAGTGTTACTGCCAAAAGTCCGATGGCGGCCCCTGCCATACACCATCGGCTTTTCCGCACACGGCTCAGATCCCGCAGGAACAGCCCCAACGTCAAAAACAGCATCAAACCCAGCACGATGGCAGCAAGCTGTTTGGGCAGGCTGCTCGGCGCACTGGACGCCGTGACCGCAAGGGACAGCGTTGACAGGAAAAAGGCAATGGTCTCCATCTCAAAGCCCACGCAGCGGGTACAGCGCAGGATCACGGCATACAGCCACATCACCGCTGTCAATCCGAAAAAGGACAAGGGCACCCAGATGCTGACCTCCGTCCCGGCCGCTATGACCAATTGTATGCAGGTCAGCACCTGAAACACCGTCAGCCATAAAAAAGAAGGCCACATCGCCGCAGGCCGTTCCGCCAGACGCCGCTGTTCTGTTTCTTCCCGCTCTGCCACAGTCTGCGGCAAAAATACCAGAGGGACGCCCCCCAGCGTAATGGTATCTCCCATTTGGACCGAAACAGCCCCCTCCGCCGCGATCCCATTCACCATGGTACCGCCTTTGCTGCCGAGGTCATAAACCCGCCAGACTCCGTCCTCTCCGCGGCACAGGGCAGCGTGCTGCCGGGAGATACTGGGATAGTTGAGATAAACATCCGCCGTCTTTCCACGCCCGATGATATTTTCCCAGTGGGTCAGGAGAAGCGGGGATCCATTCGGAAGGCTCAGCTGGCCCCACGTTTCCGGAGTGCGCGGAATCCGCAGCAAAGACCGCACCGCACGGAACAGGATCAAAACAGCCAGCACCGGAAACAGCACACGGACAACTGCCGTATACCAGACGCCCGCCATGGGGTGCCCTGCCAGCCATATCGCCGCAGTTTGCAGCGGCGCTGTAATCAACTCCATAAGTCCCTCCCCTTTGAGAAATTGGATTGTAGTATACCATCTTTTTTTTCGGATGTACAGCATTCTTCTTTCTATACGTGTATCTATGTACCGGAAACGCCGTGATTTCAACTTGAAATTTCACTTTTTCTCTTGACCTGCGGCTTGAAATCCAGTAAACTAGATGAGTATGCAACACAATGGGTGGTACTGTACACCACCTCCCCATATATATTACGAAAGGCCGATCGATCATCATGAAACATCCCTATAAGACGCGGGAAGGCGGCGCAACTGTAACCGTATTTGTTCCCTATGACTGCAAAAACCACTGCCCCTTCTGCATCAACAAAGGCGAGTACGCGGATCTGACAGGCTTCTCTCTGGATAAGATCTGTCAGAGCATCCGTCGGATGGATTCCATCACTCCCGATTGTGATTTTGTGTTTACCGGCGGTGAACCTTTTGCTGACATCGAAAAGCTCCAGATCATGCTGGATCAGATTCCTGCCACCCATAAGGTCTATATCAACACGACCCTGCCGGTATCGGAAAACCAGTCAGAAGAGGATATCCTCGCCTTTGCCCAGCGCAACAAGGATAAAATCACCTGTATCAACGTCTCCCGTCACATGCAGAAATATGTGGTGGAGTCCAACGACGCCCTTCTGGCACGCCTGCCGGTCCCCTTCCGTGTCAACTGCGTGCTTTACAAGGATTATCCCGCCGAAGGGCTGGTTCCCTACATGGAGCGGTTTTTGAAAATTCCCGGCGCCTCCATTCAGTTCCGCTTTGACTACACGGCCACCACCCCTGAAAATCTCTATGACGAAACAAACGATAAAATCCTCCACGATCTGAAGCAGGTGGCCCGTTATACCGGTCTGGACGGATGCCGGATGCGCTGCGGTTTCCACTTTGACTATAAAGGCATGGAACTGACTTATCACAAAACCCTGCCCTACTCCACCATTATTGAGACGGATCCCTCCAATGGTGTCACCTATGATATTCTCTATGATATCCTGATTAAACAAAACGGCGATATTCACTCCGACTGGACCGGTGTTCTGATGGATGTGGATGCCTATGAAAAGGTTGTTTTCGAGCCTTATGACCTGAAATGGCTGGAAAAAGTCTGACCATCTGAAAAAGCGGCGGAGTGAACTCCGCCGCTTTTCTTTTGCAAAAACTGCCCTTTTTGATGCCTTTTCGCCCCGTCCATCACGTTTCACAGGAATTTTTCTATGATAGAACCCCACAGGGGCGTCCGGTCTCTTGGTCTTCCGCTTTCGGTAAAGCCGGCGGCCGGCGGAAGTAGTCATAACGATACAGACGGTCCGTTTCCAGTGTGTCATGGAACCGCAGCGTAATCAGTTCCGACATCGTCACCAGCTGATATCCCTGCTCCTGCAGCCACGGCACCAGCGTTTCTACTGCCTCCACGGTGCTTGGATAGGTGCTGTGCAGCAAGATGACCTGTCCGTCCAGATCCTTCTGAGCCTGTATATGTGCCGTTACCTTGTCCGCATCCCGCACCTTCCAATCCTCCGGATCGACCGACCATGTCACAACGCTGTATCCCGCGCCTTCCCGCAGCGCCTTGCCGACAGCCCCGTAAGGCGGGCGCAGCAGGGTGGGAACCGTTCCCAGCACCTTCCGGAACTCCTCATCCGCCGCTGCCAGATCCTCTTTCAGCGCCTGCCGGTCCAGCTTGCTGAGATTTGCGTGCCGGTAGGAATGGCTTCCGATTTCACAGCCCATCTCTGCCGCCCTCTGAACTGCTTCCGGTGCTGTGGAAAGCTTTTGCCCAACCTCAAAAAAAGTCGCCACCGCATGATGCTCCTCCAGAACATCCAGAATCTCATCTGTATAAACCGGATGCGGCCCGTCATCAAAGGTCAGCGCCACCATAGGGCGGGAAGGGTCCACTGTTCTCGTGGATTTCTCTGCTCTCTTTGCACCTTCTGCCTGATTCTTCTCTTCCTGAAAGGGGTTGGGAAGGACAGCCACCACCGCCTGCGGCTCCACCTCATGCTCTATCTGCACAGACTGCGCCTGAGGTCCCCCTCCTTGAAACGGAAGATAAAGCGCCGCTAACAGCACCAGAAATATTTTTTTCATGGGATGCTCTCCTTTCGCCGGAATTCTTTCTGTTATCATCCTATAAAATCCCCCTTGGAATATCAGGGCATTTTCGGATACAAATGGTATCAAATAGGTATAAACAAAAACAAATAGTGACAATTTTCTCAAAGCGGCGTGCCTTTACGGATCGCCGCCAGCCAATCCGCATACATAAAAGGGCCTGCTGTCTGCTTTTCCCACAGACAGCAAGCCCTTTCCGCCGCTCACATTTTATATATGCTTCTTTCAAACAGCCACGATTGTTCCGCAGCACAGGCGCTCATTACTGCTGGTAATGGACATGCAGCAGCTCATGGCTGCGCTCTCCCAGATTTTTCAGCAGTTCCGTGGCAATGGGATTCCGCTCGGAGCGCTTGATCAGCGCCGCACGGTCTGCCTCATAAAGCCCCTTTGCCCGTTTTTCCTTGACAGGGATCAAGCCGCGGGGCTGGCCGGCACCACCCACACATCCGGTACGGCAGGTCATGACCTCCACCAGATCGTAATAAGCCGTTCCATCCTCAATGTCCCGAAGCAACTTCTTGGCATTGACCAGTCCATGCACCACTGCGATCTGCAGGACCCGGTCACCTACCGGCAGAGAGACCTCCCGGATCACATCGCTGCCCCGCAGTCCGGAGAACTGGATCGCCTGCAGGGTGTTTTTGGACTTGTCTTCCACCACTCTCCGTGCCACAGCCTCTGCAACGCCGCCGGTCGTGCCAAAAATCGTAGCAGCGCCGGTTCCCATGCCGAAGGGCAGATCCGGTGCCTCTCCCTCCAGTTCCGCAAAACGGATGCCCGATTCCTTAATCATCGTGATGATCTCCTGCGTTGTCAGAACCAGATCCACATCCGGTTTTCCATCATGACGGAACTCTTCCCGCGCAGCCTCCATTTTCTTTGCCGTGCAGGGCATAATGGCAATATGGAAGGTGGTGCGCCCGTCTTCCGCGTCTTTTTTCGCATACTGATCCTTCAAAACTGCCGCGAACATTTCCATGGGCGATTTGCAGGTCGAGACATTCTTGAGATATTTCGGCTCCTCTTTTTCCAGATACTTGATCCAAGCGGGGCAGCAGCTGGTAAACATGGGGAATGGACCGCCTTTTTTCAGCCGCTCCAAAAATTCAGCAGACTCCTCCATGACCGTCAGGTCTGCGCCGAAATTGGTGTCGTAAACCTCATCGGCGCCCATCATCTTCAACGCTGTCACCAGCTTGTCAATGGCATTGACGCCGGGGGCCAGTCCAAACTCTTCACCCACAGCCACACGGACAGCCGGAGCGATCTGGAACACCACCCGCTTGTCAGGCGCATACAGGCTCTGCCACGCCTTTCCGATCTCATCCCGAATGGTGATGGCGCCGGTGGGACAGGCGGCTGCACACTGACCGCAGCTGATGCAGTTGGTCTCCGCCAGCTTTCGGTCAAAGGCCGGCATGACCTGCAAATCGCTGCCGCGATGGGCGAAGTTCAAAATGCCCATTCCCTGCATCTCCTCGCACACCCGCACACAGTCGCCGCAGAGGATACACTTGTTGGGGTCCCGAACGATAGCAGGAGAGGAATGGTCCTTTTCATAACGGGGTCTGGTGTCCGGAAAGCGGACCTTCCGCACACCGAATTGCAGCGCCAGATCCTGCAAATGGCATTTTCCGCTTTTTTCGCAGGTCGTGCAATCTCTGCAATGAGACGCCAGCATCAGCTCCAAAATGGTACGCCGGTGCTTCAAAAGTCTTGCCGTATTGGTACGGATCTTCATACCGTCTCTCGGCTCCATCGAGCAGGAGGCGTCGATCTTCCCCTTTTCATCCTCCACCACGCACATCCGGCAGGCGCCAAAGGTGGAAAGCTCCGAGTAATAGCAGAACGTCGGCATGTCAATGCCCGCCTTGCGGATCACTGCCAGAACATTTTTCTCCCCGTCAAAGGGCACCCGCTGGCCGTCGATATACATAATTCCCTTTGCCACTGGTCACCCCTCCTTTGCCGCTTCGATGGCGCCAAAGGGGCAGATGCCCACACAAGCGCCGCAGTTGATGCACTTCTCCGGGTCGATGGTATGTGCCTGCTTCACAGAACCGGAAATTGCCTCCATGGGGCAGTTTTTCCGGCATTTTCCGCACCCCCTGCACTGATCCGCCAAAATCGTGGGATGCGGCTTTTCCTTATTGCAGATGGGGCAGTGGTGATCCACCACATGCGCCAGATATTCGTTGCGGAAATACTTCAAGGTGCTCTGCACCGGCTTGCAGGCACTCTGTCCCAGTCCGCAGAGGGCGGTAGAGGAAATGGTATCCGCCAGTTCCTCCAAAAGATCCAGATCCTCCAGCGTTCCCTTGTTGGCGATGATGCGGTCCAGAATCTCCAGCATCCGCTTGGTGCCCTCCCGACACGGAACACACTTGCCGCAGGATTCCTTCTGCGTAAATTCCATGAAAAAACGGGCGGTCTCCACCATGCAGGTATCTTCATCCATCACCACCAGACCGCCTGAGCCGATCATGGCCCCGATCGTTTTGAGGGAATCGAAATCCAGCGGCAGATCCAGATGCTCCTGACTGGCCGTTGTCGCACCGCCGGAGGGACCGCCGATCTGTACCGCCTTGAACTTCTTGCCGTCCCGGATGCCGCCGCCGATATCAAAAACCACCTCCCGAATGGTGGTTCCCATGGGCACCTCGATCAGACCCGTATTCACCACATTGCCCGTCAGCGCAAACGCCTTGGTACCGGGACTGGTACGGGTCCCGATGGAGTGATACCACTCCACGCCGTTGCGGATAATCAGCGGCACGTTGGCAAAGGTTTCCACGTTGTTGAGCACCGTCGGCTCCGACCAGAGTCCGTGCTCCACAGTCCGGGGCGGCTTGACCCGCGGCATACCGCGGCTGCCCTCAATGGAAGCAGTCAGGGCGCTGCCCTCGCCGCAGACAAAGGCTCCCGCTCCCTTATTCACATGAACGCGGAAAGAAAATTCCGTGCCCATAATATGCTCTCCCAGCAGGCCATACTCCTCCGCCTTGGCGATGGCTTTTTTCAAACGGTCCACTGCCAGCGGATACTCGGCGCGGACATAGATATATCCCTCATCACTGCCGACCGCCAGACCGGCGATCATCATGCCTTCCAGAATGCTGTGGGGATTTCCCTCCATGATGGAGCGATCCATAAAGGCGCCGGGGTCCCCCTCATCGCCGTTGCAGACAACATATTTCTTAGAAGAAGTCTGCTTCCGGGCGCCTTCCCACTTGCGGCCAGCCGGGAATCCGCCGCCGCCGCGGCCCCGCAGGCCGGAGTCTGTGATGGTCTTGCAGATCTCCTCGCCTGTCATTTCAAACAGCGCCTTTTCAAAGCCCTCGTAGCCGCCCTTGGCAATATATTCTTCAATATCCTCCGCGTCGCTGCGTCCGCAGTTTTCCAGCACCACCCGATGCTGCCGCTTATAGAACGGGATGTCCTCCTGCCGCGGATACGCCACGCCGTCCAGATGATACACCAGCCGGTCAATGATCTCTCCGCCCAGCACGGTCTTTTCCAGAATCTCATGGCAGTCTTCGGGCTTCACATGGATGTACATAACGCCCATGGGCTCGATGTGGACCAGCGGTCCCATCTCACAGAAGCCGTGGCAGCCGCTCATCTTCACATGGAGGCTGTGTTCCTCCTCGTTGTCATGCTTCAGCCCCACGTAGACCGGCAACCCCCGGCTCTCACACTCTGTTTTGATATTGTCATAGATCTTCATGGCGCCGCCGGCGATACAGCCGGTACCGGCGCAAATCAGCACGGAAGGCACCTGTTCGCTTTGCTTCAAAGCATTCCGGGCATTGGCCTGAAACACGTGGAAGCTGTCCCGCGTCATTTTCGCTCTGCTCTTCATCATACGGCAGCCTCCTTTTTCCGAAGCTCCTCCAGCAGCGCAAGGGCTGCCTCCGGTGTCATTTTCGCGTGGACCTCACCGTCAATGGTCATCACGGGCGCCAGACCGCAGGCGCCCAGACACGCTACCGTCTCCAGCGTGAACAGTCCGTCAGCGGAGGTTTTCCTCTTTCCGGTCAGTCCCAGATAGTCCCGGATCGCGTCATAAATGGGGCCGGACTTCCGCACATGGCAGGCCGTCCCGGCACAGACTTTGATGATGTACTTGCCTTTTGCTTCCAGCGAGAAATTTTCGTAAAACGTTGCCACGCTGTACACCTTGGCTGTGCTGATCCCCAGTTTTTCAGCGACCAGCGTCAACGCCGCTTCGCTGAGGTACTTGTATTCTCCCTGAATCTCCTGCATGATGGCGATCAGATTCGATTGGTCGCACCCGTAGCGTTCGATGATCTCTTCCGCCCGCGTCAGATCATTGTTCATTGGCACTTCTCCCTTTTGTTGTTCTTCGCCGCAAGGACGAAGCAGGTTCTGCCGCGCCGCTGTCACACCCGTCTGCGCGTCAGACCTGATCCACTGTACATAGTAAAGCAAAAAGCTGGAATTTGCAACCATCTTTTTGGTTCTTTCCACAAAGCAGAACGACTCCTTTACGGGCCCTCTCTGCCTGCGCCTCTTGCATCCTTCCGGCGGCATGGTATAATAGCATCATCAATTTTTCAGCCGTCAGGGCGGCAGAAAGGAATCTTTTATGTATTACGGAGAATTGAAAAACTGTGATATCGCCAACGGCGAAGGTGTCCGGGTAACCCTGTTTGTCTCCGGCTGCACCAACCGCTGTGAGCATTGCTTCCAGCCCCAGACATGGGACTTTACCTACGGGCAGCCCTTTACCAGAGAAACCGAGGACCACATCCTCGCCCTGCTGGCGCCATCTTATATCAACGGGCTGACGCTGCTGGGCGGAGAGCCTTTTGAGCCTGACAACCAGCGGGTGCTGCTGCCCTTCCTCCATCGGGTCCGGGAAACCTATCCCGAAAAAAACATCTGGGGCTTCAGCGGCTTTACCTATGAACAGCTGACGACCCCCGGCACCTACTGCCACTGCGAGGCCACAGAGGAAATGCTCTCGCTGCTGGACGTTCTGGTGGATGGCCGTTTCGTTGAGGAACTGAAGGACATTTCCCTGCGGTTCCGCGGAAGCCGTAACCAGCGCTTGATCGACCTCAACGCCAGCCGGCAGGCAGGGCATCTTTGCTTCCTGCCCGATCGGGTGAATTCTTAAACAGTCATCAGGAGGTTTTTTATGGTCACGATCGCTCAGCGCATTGAAGCGCTTCGCACCCGAAAGGGGCTCAGCCGTCCCGCCCTCTCCGCCGCACTGGGACTCCCCCGCATGGCGGTGGAAAAATTTGAATCCGGCCGCCAGACGCCCACACAGGATCAGCAGCAGAAGCTGGCTGCCTATTTCGGCGTTTCCCTTGCCTATCTCAAAGGGGAAACCGACGATCCCACCACCATGGATTCGTGGCTCAGCGGCAGCTTTACCGAAGAGCCGGCTCTCCGGCCGGTCCCAAAGACCGCTGCCCGCCCCGCCGCACAGGTCGTCCAGTCCTCCGGCAGCGGCGGAGACGGCGCTGTTTTCAGCGCGCTGCTGAAAAGCAGCTCGTTTCAGGATATGGTCCGTGCCACCGTGCTGGAGGTTCTCCGTTCCCCCGAGGGTCAGGACCTTCTCGCCAAAGCCATCCGCAAACAGCAGGGCCGCTGACCTCCGGCTGATCCCTTCCGGTTCGCTGTGAGAAAAAAGAAGACACCGTGCAAACCAACGCTCCCTTGGCTTTGCACGGTGTCTTTTTACAAAAACTGCTTAGGCAACTGTAGATTGCCCAAATGTAACCTGCCTGCGGTTGCCTTTTCACGAAAATGTTGATAGTTTGGCAGCAGAAAAACTGACTTTATCGCAGAAGCTGAAAAATGCGGCTCAAACATAAAGTCTCTACGCCAATTTCGTTAATTGGTACAATTTCTTCTTTTATATTTTTTAAATATTTGTTGATAACGCCCATTTCATGTGTTATAATAAAATCAGAATCAATAAGGGGGCGATACCAATATGAAATATAAGCGCATTTACGATGTATGTCAGAAAGCCGCATCTTGGATCGCTCCGATTCCGTTTTTTTGTTACCTTCCTCATGTGGTTTGCACCAACCATTGCAATCCCGTATTTTTGTCGTGTGCTTCTGGTTTTATGATTCTTATAAAACCAATAACAGCTGTCGCCACCATGCTCGTTTGTAATCTTTGGGCAAAAAGCAAGGGAGAACAGCCGCCATTCGCAAAGTCAGATTTCATATAAGCAGGATCGCCACAGCGGAGCCTTCTTATATTTAAAAAATGACCCATAATCAGCAGCGGCTCTGTGGATGATTCCACAGAGCCGCTGCTGATTCACTCTTTTTCAGACCGCATGCCCCTGCGCGCGGATGACTTCCACCACCCGTTCTGCAAGGATCCGGCATTGATCCTGCCCCTCGGCCTCCACCATGACGCGGATCAGCGGTTCCGTTCCGGACTCCCGCACCAGAATGCGGCCGGTACTGCCCAGTTCATCCGCCACAGCCTGAACAGCCTCCCGCACGGCAGGATCCTCCTGCGCTGTTTTCTTATCCTTCACACGGACATTGATGAGCACCTGCGGATAAACGGTCATCCCCTCCGTCAGCCGGCTCAGGGACAGCTTCTTTGCCAGCATAACCTCCATGACCTTCAGCGCCGTCAAAATACCGTCTCCGGTGCGGGCGTATTTGGAGAAAATGATGTGTCCGGACTGCTCGCCGCCGATGCGGTGGCCGTTCTGCACCATATTCTCATAGACATACTTATCGCCCACCTTGGTCTTTTCATAGGCAATGCCCGCTTCCTCCAAGGCCTTATATAAGCCGAAGTTGCTCATGACCGTGGTGACCACCGTATTGTTCACCAGCTTATCCCGCTCTTTCATATAGCAGGCATATACATACATGATCTGGTCACCGTCCACCAGCTCGCCGGTTTCATCCACAGCCAGACAACGGTCCGCATCTCCGTCAAAGGCAAAGCCCACGTCACAGCCCTGTTCCTTCACATATGCCTTCAGCCCGTCAATATGGGTAGAACCGCAGCCGGTATTGATATTCAGCCCGTCGGGATGGTCATTGATCACACGGACATCCGCACCCAGCGCCTTAAACACACTGGGGGCAATGTTCCAAGCGCTGCCGTTGGCACAGTCCAAAGCCACCTTTTTATCCTTAAAGGAATACTGCGCCAGAGAAATCAGATATCCGATATAGCGGTTCCGTCCGGCGCTGTGGTCAATGATCGCGCCTACGCCGTCTCCGCTGGCCAGCGGCAGCTGCGTCCAGCGGCTCCCGTCCAGCTCCAGCTTACCATCCAGATAGTCCTCCACCAAAGCGATGGTGGCTTCATCCATTTTTTCGCCTTCCCGGTTCATCAGCTTGATGCCGTTATCATAGAAGGGATTGTGGCTGGCGGAAATCATCACGCCGCAGTCAAAGCCGTCTGTCCGGGTCACATAGGACACCGAGGGCGTGGTGGTCACATGCAGCAGATATACGTCCGCTCCGGAAGCGGCCATACCGGCACTGATGGCATACTCCAGCATATAGCTGGAACGGCGGGTATCCTTTCCCACAACAATGCGGGCGCGTTCATTGCGGCCATAGTACCAGCCCAGAAAGCGGCCGATCTCATAGGCATGCTGCGCGGTCAGACCCTCGCCGGCCTTTCCTCGAAATCCATCGGTCCCAAAATATTTTCCCATAATCGTCACTCCATTTAGACGTTGGAATCGGCTGCAAAGATATGTTCCTTGCGCCGTGTGTTTTTTTATCATACGCTAAATCCGCAAAATTGTCCAGACGGAACCGGTGTTTCACAAGATCTCTTTTTCATTTTTGGGGAGAACACCCGTTCCTTCTCTCCTGCCAATCCGCTCTTTTCCGCGCAGAAAAAAACAAACGGGACGATGTCCCGTTTGTTTTTTATCTGAATCAGCCCTTGACAATGGAGGCCGTGTCCATGGCGATCATGAGTTCCTCATTGGTGGGAATCAGCAGGACCTTGACCTTGGAATCAGCAGCGGAGATGACCGTCTCCTTGCCGCGGACATTGTTGGCTTCAGCGTCCATCTTGACACCCATGAACTCCAGACCGCTGGCAATGGCCAGACGCTGGGAGGCAGAGTTCTCACCCACGCCGGCAGTGAAGATGATGGCGTCCACACCGCCCATAGCCGCGGCATAGGCACCGATGAGCTTCTTCACGCCGTAATTGAACATATCCACAGCCAGACCGGCACGCTCGTTGCCTTCCTTGTGGGCGTTCTCCAAATCACGGAAGTCAGAGGAAACGCCGGACACGCCCTGCACGCCGGACTTCTTGTTCAGAACGTTCAGCATGTCATCGATGTTCATGCCGTACTTGTTCATGACATACTGCAAAATGCCGGCATCCAGATCACCGGAACGGGTGCCCATGGGAAGGCCCGCCAGCGGGGTGAAGCCCATGGAGGTATCCACAGACCTGCCGCCGTCCACGGCGGTGACGGAGGAACCGTTGCCCAGATGGCAGGAGATCAGCTTCAGCTCCTCAGGCTTCCTGCCCAGCATCGCGGCGGCACGGCCGGCAACATACTTGTGAGAGGTGCCGTGGAAGCCGTAACGGCGGACCTTATCGTTTTCATAGTACTCATAGGGCAGTGCATACATGTAGGCCTTGGCAGGCATGGTCTGATGGAACGCAGTGTCAAACACGGCGACCTGAGGCACATCCTTGCCCATAACAGCGGTGCAGGCATTGATGCCGGTGATGTTGGCAGGGTTGTGGAGCGGTGCCAGAGGAATGCAGTCCTCCAGTGCCTTCATGACCTCGTCAGTGATGAGAACGGACTTGTTAAAGGCTTCACCGCCGTGGACCACGCGGTGACCCACTGCGTCGATCTCCTTCATGGAGCCGATGACGCCGTTATCGGCATCCACCAGTGCATTCAGCACAGTCTGAATGGCCTCGGAATGGGTGGGCATTGCCACATCAATGGCATCCAGCACCTTCTTGCCCTCCGTCTGAGGCTTGTAGGTAAACTTACCGTCGATGCCGATCCGCTCGCACAGGCCCTTCGCCAGCAGCACGCCGGTCTCCGGATTCAGCAGCTGATACTTCAGGGAAGAACTGCCAGCATTGATGACGAGAATGTTCATGATTTAACGTCTCCTCTTCTTCTTTTGTGGAAAACCTTGCAGGTATCCCGAAATTAAGGTAAAATAAAGGGGTAACCAACGGCCCTGCCCGCCCGGGCAGAACACCAGATACTATCATTATACCAGAGTTTTCCGGGGTTACAACCTCCATTTTTACCGAAATGTCATTTTTTTGTCATCACTTTGGGGTGAATTCTGTGCAAGCTGCGGGTATCATAATAGAATACAATCCCCTGCATGGCGGCCACCTCCGGCTGTTGACGGAGCTTCGCCGCCGGCTGGGCGCGGATACCGCCGTAATCGGCGTTATGAGCGGCGATTTTGTCCAGCGGGGAGATTTTGCCATTCTGCGCCGGCAGGCGCGTGCCAAGGCCGCTGTGGAAAGCGGCGTCGATCTGGTCTTGGAGCTGCCCCTGCCATGGGCTGTGGCTTCGGCGGAGCGTTTTGCCGACGGAGGCATTCAGGTCTTATCGGGGACCGGCCTTGTCACAGATCTGGTATTCGGCAGTGAATGCGGCGACTGCGGCATATTGATGCAGGCAGCGCAGACCCTGCTGTGCCCGGAACTGGATCTGCGGATCCGCGCAGAGCTTTTCCAAAAGGACAGCTATGCCGCCGCCCGGCAACGCGCTCTGGCATCTTTGATCGGGCCGGAGCCGGCAGCGGTGCTTGCCGCGCCCAACAACATTCTGGGCGTGGAATACTGCAAGGCGCTGCTGCGGCAAAACAGTCCGATCCGCCCCGTGACCGTGCTGCGGATCGGCGCCGGATATCACGAGACAGAACACAACGGCATTCTGCCCTCTGCCACCTTAATCCGCAAGCTGCTGCGGGAGGGAAACCGGCAGCAGGCGCTGGATCTGATGGCGCCCGCCATGGCAGCCGCTTATGCGGAGGAGGAAGCCGCAGGACGCGCCCCCGTCTTCATGGAAACCTGTGAGCGGGCTGTACTGGCCCGTCTGCGCTCCATGACGCCTGCGGATTTTTCTGCGCTGGATCAAGGTCGGGAGGGGCTTGGCAACCGTCTTTACGAGGCCAGTCGGGAGGCTGCCTCCCTGCAGGCAATTCTGGAGAAGGCCAAGACCAGACGATATGCCTATACCCGCCTGCGCCGCATGGTCCTGTGGGCATATCTGGGACTGACGGCATCTGAACTGCCGGCTGCCGTCCCCTATCTGCGGGTGCTTGCCTGCAATGCGGTCGGCCGCAGTCTGTTGGTCCGGATGCGAAAAACGGCATCGATCCCCCTGCTTACCAAACCAGCGGATGTCCGTCTGCTTGGCGCGGAAGCCCGCCGGCTTTTCACTATGGAGGCACACGCCGCAGACCTGTATGCTCTGGCATATCCCGATCTCTCTGCCGCCTCAGGCGGTCAGTTGTGGCGGGAACATCCGGTGATCCGGTAATTGCAAGGAAAGGAGCGGGCCATGAAAAAAACGCTCATACTGCTGCTTGCTCTGCTGCTGACAGGCTGCGGCACCGCAGCTGTAACCATGGTAAGTGGAAGTCCGCCGCCCCAAACCGCCGCAGCGGGAGCCGTGTCCGCGGAGTCCCTCCAATACGCAGTGGAAACTTCCCTCCTGTCGGACGAAGCCAGAGCAGAGGATGGAACGCTGCTGGCATCGTATTCATTTGAGCTTCCGCACCTGACGGTTCTCCATGCGGACGGAACCCCTGTTACCGCGGCGGAAACCGCGGCGGAACACCATGCGCTGGCCGTGTCAGACGCCTTTAATCAAAAATTCGGAAAGTGGGCCGCAGCGGAGGAATTTCCCGATTTTTCCCGCAGTGCCGCAGAAGATCTGACACTGAGCCGGGAATCGGGGACACTCTGGCGGCCTTATACATTGGAGCTGGATTGCAGCGTCTACCAGACAGACTGTCTCATCAGCGTCTCCGGCAGTTACTTAAGCGATACCGGCGGTGCGCATCCCAATACATGGCAGCTTGGCTGGAATTTCGATCTGGAGACCGGACGCTTTTTTGACCCCGATCTGCTGGCAGGCAGCATGGATCTGCAAGCTTCCATCAGCGAAGAACTTCTGCGTCAGGCCCGGCTTCCCCGGGAAGACGGCACGATCCCCGCGGCGCAATATTGGGAAGATTACGAGGCCATTTTATCCAACTGGTCCAGTTACACCGTAATCTTTGACGAAGCAGGCATGGCGGTGATCTTCTCCCCCTACGAATTGGCGCCTTACAGCGAGGGTCCGCAGGTTTTCCGCCTTTCCTATGACTGGCTGGCGCCGCATCTCGGCAACCACGGACGAAGCGTGCTGGGAATTTCAGAGAAATGAAGCAGGACCGGCCGGTCCTGCTTCTTTTGCAAAAAGGCAGCCATCCGCAAGGTCTCAAGGGAACGCCCTGCTGGCGGAAGGGCGAACCATCGTGACCTGTTTTTTCTATTGGGCGTATTTCCAGAAACTTTTCGTTCGTTCAAGCCCATTTCCGCACATGCTACCACCGGAGGTGAATGGCATGATGCATCAGGTTCCGGAATATCTCAGTCTCTCAGAGTTATTGGATCAAAACCTGTCCGCTTATGAATATTTTCAGACTTTGCCGCCGGAGGTGCAAAGCCAGCTGCGAAGAGACGACGGCGCAGCCTCTTTTGAGGAACTGCAAACCAGAGCCGTCCGCCTGTCAAACAACAAACGCTCTATGTTTTAATCACTTGGAGAGAAGGACCACGGTCTTTCTCTCCTTGACCTTCCAATTGGAATGGGGTACAATATAGGACAAGTTTATGAGTTTCGGGAGGAATGGAATCATGCCCAGTATTTCTGTGATCGTCCCTGTCTATCAAGCAGAGTCTTATTTGCGAAAATGTGTGGAAAGCGTCATGAAGCAAACCTTTTCTGATTGGGAACTTCTGCTGGTGGATGACGGCTGTACGGATGCCTCCCCTGCGATCTGCGATGACTGCGCGGCAGAGGATGACCGCATTCGCGTATTTCACAAAAAGAAAAACGGCGGTGTCAGCGCAGCCCGGAATCTGGGTCTGAAAGAAGCCAAAGGGGACTATATTGCCTTTTTGGATGTGGATGACCGCTTTGAATTCCGGACGTTGGAAACGCTGTGGTGCCTGCGGGAGCAGACTGGCGCGGATACGGTAGGCTGTGCGCACTTAAATCTTTACTCCAACGGAAACAAGCAGATCGAGCCCCTTCTGCCGGCAGGTGTCTATGAGCCGGACGAGATCCGGGAAAAGCTGGTGGCTCCCCTGCTGGGCGACCGGCTGACGGTACCGGTATTCAACGGCTTTATCTGGCGGTATCTCTTTTCCGCGAATGTGATCCGTTCTGCCCGCCTGAGCTTTGAAGGGGCATATCTGGAAGACGAGCTTTTTTTACTGGAATACTTCTGCAACGCGAAAAAGCTGGCCGTAACGGAGCAGCCGCTTTACCGCTATTTCTTGAATCCCTCCTCAGCCACGCATCGGTATATGAAAGACTTCCAAAAGGTTTTTGACCGCTTCATGGAGCGCAAGGAAGCGCTGGTTCAGAAATATGATCTGGAACCGCTTCGGCCCCAGTGGCGGGAAAACTCCAATTGGGCCGGACTCTTGATTGCCGTGGGGAATGAATACGCTGTGGGCAACCCCATCTCCGTCCGCCAGCGCCAGAAAAATGTCCGCGCGCTTTGTCAGCGTCCGGATATGGCCAAGGCCATCGCGGAAATCACCCCCATGGGGTTGACGCCCAATAAACAGATGGTGGCAAACCTGCTGAAAAAGAAGCATTTTTTCATTTTAACTCAGATGTACCGTCTGAAAAATCGAATCTGAATTGAGGACCCGATCTATGACGCTTTTGCGCGAAAGTTATCTCTATCATCTTTGGATGACGCTGCTGTCTGTTTACGAGGACAGCAGCGTGCACCGTCTTTTGGCAGCAGCCGGCCGCTGGTGCAACCAGCAGATCGATCAAAGTCAGGTTCTGCGTGTCTTGTGCCGGGAAGGCGCGGTGGCGCGGGCCTGGCCGGATAGCGGTCTGTGCCGCTTGCTGACCGGGTTGATTGCTCTTCCGGGAACGCTGCTGCACCGGCTGTATACCGCTTTCCGGAAAACCTTTGAAGATAGTTTTTTTGCCCGTCTGGCATTTTCGATGGGTGAGGAAACTGCCATCGCGCAGTTTTGGATGATCTGTCTCCTTTGGAGCATCCCGTTTTCCCGCTGGAACAATGCGTACAGCCTTCTGGGCTTTTCTCTGCTGCTGGTGCTCTTCCATGCGGGAGCCATGCGCCAAAAGACCATGCGTTTGGACCTGTCTTCCATCGGTTTTTATCCGCTGGTCTTCTTTGGGGCCATATTCTTGGGTGTACTTTTGTCTTATGCCCCCGGCCTCTCCTTCCGGTTTTTACTGTACCATATCTCCGCGGCGCTTTGCCTTCTGGTCACCGTTAGCGCCGTCCGGACGGAAGCCGATCTAAAACGGCTGGCAGCCGGCGGAGGCGTTTGCGTGGCAGTATCCGGCATCTACGGGATCATGCAGAGAATTCAGGGGGTGGAAGTCAGCGCCTCCACCGTGGACTTGAAGGTCAATGCAGGTATGCCCGGTCGGGTCGTCTCGATTTTTGATAACGCCAACACGTTTGCTGAGGTACTGCTTCTTTTGATGCCGTTGGTTCTGGCTCTGGTCTTGTGTTCTAAGCGCACAACAGGCAAACTGCTTGCTGCGGTCATCTTTTTGATCGGCGGCGCGGCCTTGGGTATGACCTATTCCCGCGCCACTTGGGTTGGCTTCGCCTGTGCCATGGCGGTATTTGTATTTTTGTGGAAGCCACGGTTGATCCCCGCCTTTATCCTGCTGTGCTTTGCGGCAATTCCATTTTTGCCTGCTACTATCTGGAACCGGATCCTCACCATTTTCAATCCGGCAGATTCCTCCACTGCCAGCCGCATTCCCCTGTATCAAGCCGCGTTGGAGGCCATCCGGCAGCGGCCCATATCCGGAGCCGGACTTGGAACCGCCGCACCGCAGGCGTTCATTGCAGACTGGAATCTCTATCATGCCGATTTTCCTTACGTCCATTCCCACAACTTCTATTTGGAAGTGTGGATCGAGGCCGGGCTCTTAGGCGTTGTCTCCTTTGTCGCATCCATGCTCTGGAATATCAAGCGGGCCGCCCACACTGTCCGGCACTGCGGTAATTCCGCAGCCCGCACCATTACCTGCGCCGCCGCTGCCGCTCTTTGCGGAACCATGGTCTGCGGTCTGGCGGACTACCTGTGGAATTATCCCCGGGTGCTGTGTATTTTCTGGTTCACCTTTGCCATAGCCTTGGCGGGAGTGAAAATCTGCCTGTCGGAAAATACTGACAAAAAAGACTGAGCTGCACAAGAAAGGTCTTGACTTTCCGGCATGATTCTGTAAAATAAGGTGGGCAGGGAACTCTCTCCCTGCCCACCGTTTTGGTCATCTGGTTGGCAGAAATGGAATCACAGGTTCGTTTCAATACTCCTGTCCCATACCTGCCCTATCCAAGAACAAAACCAAATATCCGGGTGTAGCGCAGTTGGTAGCGCACGTGATTTGGGTTCACGGGTCCGAGCGTTAGAATCGCTCCACTCGGACCATATTATCGCAACACTTTAGATGCCTTAGGCTAAACGCCTACGGCATCAAGTGTTTCCGGGCTTTTTAATGCTCGATTTTCTTCTTTGAAACAAAAGATATTTTCGCCATTGTGACAGTTACTGTGGAGACTCGAACCCCACACTACTCATAC